>LGEU01000085.1:2500-5744 GCA_001507955.1 Methanobacteriaceae archaeon 41_258
GTTTTTCCAGTTTTTTGTCGGCTTCTGATTTTATTGTGTTGACGATCTTGTCGATATCTTGGGTTGTTTCAGATCTTTCCAATTCTTCTAGGATGCTCATTATCTCATCTAAGACAGTATCCCAACCCAGTAACCTTCTAAGTACTAACAAGTTTTTAAGTAGTTTGTTATTTTCTTTGAAATAATCTAGGACCGTCTCAGGTGCTATTTGGTGTTTTTCGGCGCCGGCGGGGACCATGATTATGTTGTGTGCTCCTTCAATTTCGAACAGTCCTTCTGAATAGACATAGACTATAAGCTCATATTCTTTTAATTCTATTGGGTTGGGGTTTATGAGTATTGGATGGTGCTTGTTAAGGCCCATTTTTATGAGTCTTTCATATTCTGCTTCGTCTTCTGTTAGAATGGCCCTTGTTGGGTTGAATTTTGGTTTCGGCTCTTCTGGGGCTTTCATATTCTTGAGTAGTTTCCTGATTTTCTTCATTGGGAGTCTCTTAATCATCTTTTTGGAATCCATCACCATCTGTACATGTTTTTTTATCCATTTAGGATCTTTTCTAGGGTATAGAAGGAGTATCCTGTTACGTGAGTATTGGGTGTTGGCATATGAGAGTATTTTGTCGATTATGTCCTCGTATGATCTTCGGGCCCACTCCCCTTTTAGAAAATGGGGTAATGGGTTTCCTAAGAGGTTGCTTATGATCTCGATGGCTTTTCTTTGGCTTATACCATCTATTCTTGTTAGACGATCCACTTCTCTGTTCTCAACTAGCCTTGTAAGTTCTTCTTCTCCTCCAAGTTCTTTTAGGATTTTGTCGGCTAGTTTATCCCCTATACCTTTTATTTTTTTGAGGTCTTCCCGTCCAAAAATAGTGCTTGACATTGCCATTGGATCGTTTATTTAAGTTCTTCAAGAACCTCTGATACTATCTTCAAGAATTTTTGGATGATGATACTATTCTTTTCCTCGTCTTGTTTCCTTTTTATGGCGATTGAATATAAGTCTGCTAATCTTTCCACTATTTCAATGTCCTTTTTGTCATAGTTACCATCCTTGTTTGCAAGGACTATTATACCCACAAATTCTTCTTGTAATAGTGCCGGGACTATGAGAAGGTTTTTGATTTCCACATGACCCTCTGGCAGGCTAATATGCTCTTGGGGATTGTTGGATAGTATCGGTTTTCTGTTTTCCATGATCCAATCATATAAGCCGTCCATCTTGGGTTCTTCTTCTAGTTGGCATTTTTTTAATGTCTCCTGTGGTATGATACACTCCTTTAGTTCTCCGCTGTCAACGGCTCCTATGATACAAAATTGACTGTCTGTAAGTTTCCTCGCATATTCTATAACATTATCCGATATTTTTTCGAGTGATATGGGTTCTAGAAGTTTCTTGGCAAGATTTGCTAATGCCTTGTCTATCTTGTTCTCCTTTTCAAGGGCCAGCTCATACTTTTTAAGTGCTGTGATGTCCTTGAGTATTCCAGTTATCCCGATAATTTCACCCCTAGAATCTCTCAAGGGTGAAAGTGACACCATAAAGTATGATCTTTTACCATCTTTTTCCCATTCCCAATGGTATGTCCTTGATTCCCCCTTTAATACTTTCTGGTTTTGTTCGTGGTGTATTTCACCAGCAGATCCGAAGACTTCCCTGGGGGTTTTCCCTATCATCTCTTCCTCGGCCAAGCCATAATCTTGTATTTGACCAGATACCATGGTGTATTTTTCATCAGCATCTAGGGTGAATAGGACATCATTTAATGATTTTATAATGGCACGATAACGTTCCTCGCTCTCCCTCAATTTCTTCTCTATTTTATCCTTGTAGAGTGTTATTTCAATTACACTGTGGAGTTCTTTATCCTCGAAGGGTTTTATAATGTAACCGAATGGTTCTGTCACCTTCGCCCTCTCAAGGGTCTTCTTATCAGAGTAAGCCGTTATATAAATGATTGGGATTTTGAACCGTCTTCTGATCTCCTCAGCCGCTTCTATCCCATCAACTTCGCCCTTGAGGACGATATCCATGAGTATAACATCTGGTCTCGTTTTCTCGGCTAATTCAATAGCCTCCTCACCTGTGGCTACAGTAGCGGTAACCTTATATCCTAACATTTCCAACCTTTGCTTGATATCCATAGCAACTATGTTCTCATCTTCCACTATCATTACACTTGCCATGATCCAAACCCCAAGCTTGAATTAACCCATTATATTATTATGCTCTATTTATATAAATTGGATTCAATGTATATTTGTATCGAAGGAATAGATGGAGCCGGTAAAACAACACAATGTAAACTCTTGAAGGACTGGCTCGAGGAAAATGGGTGCAGGACAGAGCTTATCGGAGAACCTACCCAGTCACCTATCGGGAGGCTTATAAGGAGGATATTAAATGAACCAAGCTTACCAGACGATGACCAGCAAAAGATACTCGGCCTATTATTTGCAGCTGACAGGCTCCTCCTAAAGGACAAAATCGAAAAGGCAAAGGATGAAGGAACCATCATAGTAAGTGACCGATGCTTTTACTCTAGCATGGCATACCAAGAACCTGAAGATTGGATCATTGAAATAAACAAATTCGCCATAAAACCAGATATCGTCATAGTATTGGACATAAACCCTGAAAATGCCCAAAGGAGATTTGAGGGCCTTGAAAGGTTCGAGGATAGATCATTCCTTGAGAGGGTGAGGAAGAAATACCTTAGAATAGCGGAAGAAAACGGGTTCTTCATAGTGGATGCTAACAGGGGTGTTAACATCATACAAGATGATATAAGGAGGATAATAGCACCATACCTTGGCATTTGCCGATAATGATTATCTACCCTCTAGTTCTTTTATGCGCTCATTAAGATACTTTATGATCTCATCTTTAACCTTTTCAAGCTCTTCCAGTTCCCCTTGTAGGACCGGTCCCTCATCTGTCTGGACCAACTCTACATTATATTTCTCCATGATCTTCATAACCATACTACCTGTTATCCCATGTGGCAATCTCATCTCATATAACATATGACCACCTACTCAGGGCATGCCCTGGCGGGTTCAAAAATCTCTATCAAATATTCGCTAACAGCATTTTTAAGGTCAAGGGGGTGTAATTTACCGGTAGAATATGCTCTTATGAGTTCTTCACGGTTAACTTCGAGGTCGCCTCCGAATTTCCTAGGCCTTTTTATCAGCATATTACCATATCTTGGTAATATAAGATATTCGGCCATTTCTATTA
>LGEU01000086.1 GCA_001507955.1 Methanobacteriaceae archaeon 41_258
GCCCAGATGGAGGATAATCCAACCATCACCACAAGTAATGCTAAAAGTAGAGATTCGATAATCATGTTCTTTGTCTTAGGCTTCCTATAGATCAGAATCAAAACTAATATCAAGGTTAAAATTGGCCATACATATAAGATATCCATGATAAAAACCTCTGAGGTTGTTTTGAGCGCCGGGGACGGGATTTGAACCCGCGAGATCCCAAGGATCATTGGCTTAGCAGGCCAACGCCATACCAGACTAGGCGACCCCGGCCATGATGGGAGGGGGCTTGTCCAAGAGTGGACAGTCCTCCTAGCTACTAGTGGTCCAAGTGTCCAGCTCCACCCCGCTGACCCGCAAGCATCAGCTGTCCACGGTAGGGCTGCTCCTTTCCAGGCCTGACCCGGTTCCCGTGGTTAAGATAGTTCACCCCAGCCCTCCAGCCGGGGCCCTATCACCGCTGATCCTGCGGGACGAGGCTTCCACACTAGACACCTGGGCTAGCAACTAGTTAGACTGCCGCCTCTTGGACTTCGACCGCGCCATATAGGGGATTTGCGCTTACAGAGGACCCCTAACCCTCCGGTCTAGCCCCATGGTTATATTGTTTTGATCTGATATTTTAAGGTTACCCTTTTATAAAGACTATGGTGGATAATATTATATATGGATTCTCTCCTCTTGTTAAGTGTTCTCTTGGGTTTGTATTTCGCCTTTAATATCGCGGCTAATGATATTGGTAATTCTATGGGAACTGCCGTGGGTAGTGGTGCTCTAAGTATGAGGAGGGCTCTTCTTCTAGGTGCTTTCTTCGCTTTCTTAGGGGCTCTATTATTTGGCGGTAATGTTATAAGGACCATCGGAGAGGGTATTATACCCTCTGATGTTTTTAATGTGATTGCCGGTTTTGCTGTTATTTTAACTGCCGCCCTTTGGATAACCATAACATTGTTGCATGGTATACCTATTTCTGGTTCGGATGCTATGGTTAGTGCTGTTATTGGTGTTGGTCTTGTGAGTGTGGGCTGGACTGGTATGAACCTCAATACTATAACTTATATAATCCTGAGTTGGATTTCCTCACCCATGATAGGCTTTTTTTCAGGTTTTTTAACATATTATATTATAAGGGCGGGGGTTATCAGGCGGGTGAGGAGTGTTTCTGTCAAGGACAGGCTGGAGAAGCTCTTCGCATACCTTCAAGTGCTTAGTTCGTCTTTTTCAGCGTTTAATGTTGGCGCTTTAGACTTTGGAGTGGCTATGGGCGTATTATTCACCTTATCAGATGGGAGTTCAAGTTTTCTGAGGATTGTTGGGGCCCTGGGACTTGTTATGGGTATACTGTTTCTTGGTGATCGGGTGACTGAAACTATAGGTAGGCGCATTACTGAACTTGTACCTACCAGGGGCTTCTCGGCCCAGGTGGCTGCTTCTGTTGTCATTTTCTTTTTTGTATATTATGGCATGCCTATTTCACCAACCCAGACCCTTGTTGGTTCTGTGATAGGGGTTGGTTTGGCCCATGGTACTTCCACGCTAAAATTCGACGTTATAAGGGATATAGGATATACGTGGATTTTGACTATACCGGCATGTCTATTATTGGGTGCGGTGACCTATTCTGTCCTTAGAGTTCTTTCAGGACTTTTATGATGTCACCATCTGAGATTATACCCACGATTTTATCATCTTCTAATACTACCAGTTGGTTTATGATGCCATCGTCTTGGCCATATTGGTACATTTTATCTATGGCATCCTTTAGGGTTTCCTCGGGTGCAATTGTGGCAACATCCTTTACCATGACTTGTTCTACTGTTGTGCCTAGCTTGTAATTGTCTAGTATGAGGTTGTGGCCGAGATCTGTGGCTGTCACTATACCTAGGAGTTTTCCATTGTCTTCAACTGGTAATGCGCTTATTTTATGTTTCATCAATTTTTCGAATGCGAAGACCACATCCTCTGATGGTTTGACTGTGATGGGATCCTCTGTCATAACTTCTTTGACTTTTATTTCATCCAATTTCTTCGGCAACGTCTTTACCTCCTTTGACGGTTGTCTTTGTGAGGGATTTTATGATTGAATCGATTGTGGTGACAACATCAATGTTTTCGATGACTGGCACATTATATTTCCTGGCCTGGGCTTCGAAGTACCTGTGTATCCTCCTTATAGCCCAGAAGTAGCTTATGTACCTTTTCAGTGGTCTTCTGGCCCATGTTTGTCTGCATCTTGAATAAAATCTTCCCTTGTGGACGTTCTCATCCGGCACTGTCAGGACGAACATTGCAACATTTTCCTTGTTCACGAGGTCTTCCCGTATGAATCCAGGTACGATGTGAACGCCCTCGATTACGATACTTATACCTTCCCGGAGTGCCCTTTCAATTACGGCCTCCACGCCAACACTCACTGTGTCTACATGGTCTCTGAATCCTATCAGGACCTCGTCGAGTTCTGGTGGGGGTGGTATCCTAAGTGACTGGTATGCTGTGTAACTTGACTCATATAATGATGGTAGAAGGTCTCGAGATACTATTTTACGCATCACTTCCCTTATCATGTCAGTGCTTATCATGTTCCTTATACCTAGACGGTTGGCAACTTCAAATGCTATTGATGAGGTGCCGACACCAGACGCTCCACCTATCAGTATTATGAGAGGTTCTTTATGTTCCCTTATACGCCTCCAGAGCATGTATTTTTCCGCTATCTCCTTGTCTTCCTCTTTAAGTTTATTAAAAACTATCTCTACCAGTTCATCTATTGTTATAAGGTCTATTTTCTTCTTCTTGAGGTAGGTTTCTATCTTTGATGCGAAAGTATAAGCTTTGTTCGGGTCCATTTCGGCCCTGGTTAATGACCTTGCGAGAACGCCCTTTGAGAATGGTTCTGTATACTTTTTACCACCTACTTCTCCTTGGACCATTATCATGGATTTTCACCCCAAAAAAGAGAAAATCCCCCCCACGCAGTCTTTGTGGGAGGGTCGCTGACCCCCCCTACACAACCATAAAACCTTAGGGGGGGTCATTTTAATTTTATGAATTCTGTAGTTATTTTCCCATCATCTATTCTTATTAGGCATGCTTCTCCCTTGGAGGTTTCTCCAGGGTTTATTATGATGGTGTCTCCTATCTTGTCCTCTCCTCTGCCCTCGTGGATGTGGCCACAGATGTTAAGTTTTGGTTGGTGTTCTTCTATTATCCTTCTTATGCTTTTGCTGCCTACATGTTCTCCGTTGGGTAGTTTGTCTGCCCGCGTACCATATGGTGGTGCGTGTGTTATAAGGATCGTTATATCATCTCCTATTGTGTCTTTTAGGATCTGGTATATTTCATCTTCTTCAAATTCTAGTGGGGTGTTGAATGGTGTTGGATTCGATCCTCCAAGGCCACAGAATGAAATTCCTTTTATGTTAGTGGTTCTTGCGTGGATGTTTAATGCCTTGGAATTTTCTATGTGGGAGTGTATACTATGGGGGTCGCAGTTTCCTGGGACTGCTATTATCGGTATTTTGTGGGCTGCTATGTCATCTAGTATCTCCCTTGCAAGTTCTGGTGGTCCGAAGTGTGTTATGTCCCCTGCTATTATTATAAGGTCTACTTTATTCTCTTCGAGGTATTGGTGGATTGTACTCGGGTTCATGCCATGGAGGTCACTAAGTGCAAGTATATTCATGAGTACCACTCCATATAAATCTTCTAATGGCATCGGAGGGGTGTTCACTTGTGAAAAAAGGAGCCTATCTCCTTGAGACCCTTCTTTATATCCTCTTTTTCGCCGTAGACTGCTATTAGGTCATCCTCTTCAAATTCTATGATAAGGTTGTATTCTTCTGCTATTTCTTGGACTCTGTCTTCTGCTAATGGTTCTTGTAGGTGGACTCTTGCAATTGAGAATCCTGGGGGCGCCCCGACTATGAAGCGTGCTTTTGGCTCCGGCACTTTATATACTTCCTCTCCTAGTGAGGCTCTTTTAAGTTTTTCAATCCATTGTCCTTGGTAGTTTTTGTTGACAGACCCCGCAATCTCTAGGAGAGTCTCCTGGATTTCATTCAACATTTCATTTATCCTTTTCAATTCTTTCATCATCTGAGGGTTGGTCGTGTCTGTTTTGTAAAAGTTTATTGACGCTTTTACTAGTCGCATTTCCTCGTTTATATCCTTGGGTACTTCCAATCCCCTTTTTTTCAGGTCTGTTAATAATCCTAGGAGTACCATCCAAGTTTGTTCTACTGATAGGGTCATAAGTGTCCTTCCAGTATTTTTAATGTAGTGTGGTTTATCTTGGCACCTGCTTCTTTAAGTTCTTCTTTGATCTCATCCAAGCTATTATAGGATTCTAGGAATAGTATGTGGTAGCTGTTGGTGCCTACTATGTTAAGTACTGCTATTTCCTCATCCTCTTTGATCTTCTTCTTCTTTTTTAGTGCTGCGTGGAAGTCCGCAAATTTGGCGTATTCTCCGGGCAATTCTGCGTATTTGTAGATTCCGCGCAATGTTGCTATGAACAATATGGACACACCTCAAATTTTATGTGAACTACATCCCCTCATATGGGGGAGTTCCATGGGGGGGTTACCCCCATCTTCTGGGAGGTCTTATTCCTCCACTGCAAGTTCACACCCACCCCTCTCCTCATGGACTCTGGGGGGGTGCTACCTTCCTTGAAATATTATCTTTGTATTTTGAGTTATTTAAAGTTAAATACTCACCTCCCCTATGGGAGGGATGGTCTATTGCAAGGAACAGAAGATGAAAAAACTAGGGGTGTTTGTTATATAAGTAATTTTCTAAGAAGAATGGAGAAAAAGGATAAAAAATTGGGAGGGTTTCTATTCTCCCCCTATTGTGATATCCTTTTCGGCTAAGGATTCTTCTATCTTCCTTATCACTGGGTCGACTTTGATATTGTGAGCGTCTATGACTATGTCTCTTATGTCGAGGTCCATTGCAAGTCCTAGTAATTGTGCAAGGTGAAGTACTGGCATATTGAATTCTTCTCCGAACTTCTCTTTGATCTCTATTTGTCCCCTGTCGAATTGTAGGTGGCAGAATGGGCATACGTTGACTATTACGTCGGCTCCAGCCTCTTGCATGTTTATTATCTTTTCTCTTGTGAAGTCTAATGCCACTTCTAAGTCTCGGGATCTTACACCTCCACCTGCACCGCAGCACATCATCTTATCCTTATATGGTACTGATTTCGCACCCGTAACTTCCACTAATTCATCTAGGATCGTTGGATTTTCTGGATTGTCAATACCTATTTCCTCGCTTGGTTTTAGGAAGTGGCAACCATAGTGTACTGCCACGTTTAAATCTAGAGGTTTTTTAACTAGTTCTGATAATTTGTCGAGTCCAACATCATTGTATAATATCTCGGCAAAGTGTCTTACTTTGATTTTTCCTTTGTATTCTCTGTCAACTTCTTTGAGTACTTCATTGACTTTATTTCTCATTTCTTCGTTCTCTTTGAGTAGATGGTTTGCCTCGAATAGTGAACCGAAGCACCCGTTACATTCTGTCATAAGGTCAACGCCCATTTCCTCTGCGATTGTTATGTTCCTTGCTGCGATGGATGCCCATGTTGTCCTGTCGAATGATCCGAACACTCCAGGGGCTGGGCAGCAAGATGCACCTTCCATGTCCTTTAATTCTATTCCTAGTTGGTCGAATAGTACGCGTGTTGCCTTTTCTATCCCAGGGTACCTGTTGTTCATTATACA
>LGEU01000087.1 GCA_001507955.1 Methanobacteriaceae archaeon 41_258
CCTGGTGGTCTGTTTGTGGCGGTTATCCCAGGGCCTTTGGAGCGTAGTGGGAGAGGCTTACCATATATAATGACGAGACAAGCCCGTGCAAAGGCTGCTATAATGGTGGGGGCTGACGTTGCAGTGGAAGGACCACCAATGGGTGTTATGGGCTCTGGACAGTATTCTCTCTGCCTTGCGAGGATGTTTAAAGCCCTTGACGCTGATTACATCCCAAGGGGTTATAAGCCAATGGAAGGTTTCCGGGAGATCCTAGATAGGATAAACAAGGGGCATAGGGTGGTTCCACGCCCTTATAGGATAGTTGACCTTGAAACTGGTGAAACAATATTAGAGGGTAAACTTGAGGAGGATAATTATGTTATACTATCACTTTCAAGGGCCCTTGGGAAGATAGGATTCGATTTTAGGGATAAGTTTATCTTCGTAGAACGCTTAGAAGGTGTAAGCGGCACCTTGATCAGGGAAGCCGCGTCAAAGGACCGGCTCAGTGAAGTGGAGGATATGCTACCCCCTGAGACGCTTAGAGTTCTCAGGGATGAAATCAGCCAGGGCAGAGCACCATTACATGAGACTCGCCTCAAAGATAAGATAATAGAAAATGCAAACATCCTAGAACATGATGAACTTTTAAACCTCAACCTTTTTGATGAAAAGACGGCCAATGCTATCATAGAAAATAGGCCGTTCAACAGTATAAAGGAGATTCTAGCTTGTATCCCACGGGGTTTTAGTAGACATTATAAGAATCGTATATTATCTGTGTTAGAGGCAAAAGTTCATAAGGGTCTGATCTCTAAATATATAGAAAATTATCCTTCCACCATCAGAATATTAGATTATATGGATGAGGAAGTTTTAAAGGAGTTTAAGGATAGAATACCACATAGGAGGCTAGAGGTATGGCAGTGAAAAAGGGAGATTTTATAAGATTAGAATTCACGGGACGAATCAAAGAGACCGGCGAGGTCTTCGACACTACCATAGAAGATGTTGCCAAGGAATCAGGTCTTAAAATCAAAAAAGTTTTTGGGCCGGTTCCTGTGATCGTTGGGGGAGGCCATCTCATTAAAGGATTGGATGATGCCATTCTTGGAATGGATGAAGGGGAAGAAAAACATGTTGAACTTCAACCAGAAGAAGCCTTTGGTAAAAGGGATCCCAACCTCGTAAAGCTCATACCGATGATCGAATTTAGAAGACAGGGTATTAAGCCAAGGGTTGGCATGAGCATAACCATGGAGGGTCATGAAGGCAGAATCCAGAGTATAGATGGTGGCCGTGTCCGCGTAGATTTCAATCATGAACTTGCAGGCAAAACCATTGAATATGATATTAGGGTTAAAGAAATAATCAAGGATGAGGTGGAGAAGGTTAAGAGCATGATACAATTATATTACCCCTTGGATAAGATTAACCTTGATAAGGTCCAAATTGAAATCGAGGATGGTATAGTTAAGATTTACATGGATGAGCTGAGCCGCTTTGATAACAGACCATACATGGATGTCACCCTTTCAAGGTTTAGGATCGCCAGGGACATCTGGGAGAACATGAACATTAAAAAGGTAGAGTTTGTTGATGTGTTCACAAAAAAAGGAGATGGGGAGGATTAGAATTCAAGTTTTAATGTGACGATCTCAAAGGGGTTCATGTGAAGTTTAATGGATTCATTATCTACGAGGATCTCTTTTTTGAATTCCTCATCTTTTTCTTCTAGCATGTTAACAACCTCAACACTTTTGGGTTTTTTGAAAAATCTTAAGCATGCCCTTGTATTTTTCCCGGTGGCTTCATAGAATCTTATTATCAAGGAATCTTCTTCTTCTGATCTTTTAAGTGCTGTGAGTATGATATTGTCTGGTCTGATCTCTAGGAATGATTCGCTGCTCTTATATGCTTTGTTGTCTAATTGTAAGCCCATTAGTTCGTAGTTGAATTCGTATCCCATCTTGTAGACTTTTGATTTCCTCCAGTCACCCCTATAGGGGTATATTGAATATCTGAATGTGTAGTCTTTGAATTCCATGGCGTCTGGTACTGGTATTATGGGTCCTGCTTTACCATCGGTTGATAGTAGGTCTACTGATCTTAATAGTGTGAGATAGATGTTTCCGTCTCTTATTTCATGTTCTGGGTTGCCGAGGTTTAGGAGTGCGATGCCTTTTCCGTTTTCTTCATAGGCTATCCATCGGAGTGATGGGGACACCCCTGAGGGCTTTTCCTTCCAATCATCTGCTGCGAAATAGTATTGGTCTGTTTTCCTTTTGATGGCCCCGAATTGTATTTCGGAGTTGTAGGTGGGGCTGCTGAAGGGTGTTTCGAACTTTACACGTATTCTTGTCCTGGGGTGCCTATTTTGCAACTTTATTTCGAAATCTATCCGTGGAATGTCCCTGTAGATTATCACTTTTTTGGTGCAGGTTAGGGATTTGTGCCGCCAGATTCTGGGTTTCCATTTTTTTGTTAAACGGTAGGGCCATCTGAGTGAATAATAGTCAACTTTGACTTCTAGTACTTTTCTAAGATTTGAACCTCCTATGCGGATGTCTTTGACTCTGAAGGCCCCATATTTTATGCCCTTGCTCGATTCCATTTTCAGGGCTTCTTTCAATCCTTCTTTGTGATTGTACAGGTCTCCTATTTCCTCTTCTAGTATTATTTCGTTGCCTTTGAGGATCTCTTCTCCGTCCATTTTAATTTTGATCAGCCCGTTTTTTGGTGAATATGATAATTCGAAGAATCTGTTCTTGATGGTATTATCAAGGACTTCTATGCCATTTTTTGTTTTCTTTCCATTTTCGAGGATATTATATGTTCTGTAACCGAGTGGGGGTGTATCTGCTATGAAACCTATCTTGGCGGATTTTATCGACCCATCAGCGTGTCTAGTCTCTTTTATTATTTCAATATCTATTTCTTCCCCTTCACTTTCTAGACTGCTTATATTTTTTATCCTGCCTTCTTCAAATTTTAAGTCGACTTCAACCCAATTTTTGGAATTCCAATGGAGGGGGTTATAGACTATTATATCTTTTTCTTGGCTTCCTCGGACTGTGATGGCTTCTAAAACCTTGGGTGTGAGTGTTGTGAGTTGTTGTTTGAGGAATTTTATATTCTGTTTAACTTCTTCGTATACTTCATCTACTCCGGTGCCTGGGGCCACATCATGGAATGCTAAAAAGAGCAGTTTTTTCCAGCATTCATAAAGTTCTTCTGGGTAATGATCGTCTATGAGAGATTTTATGCTTGAGAATCTTTCGAAGGTGTTTAACCAGTTTTCATATTTTCTTAGGCTTTTTTTTATCCAGATTCTTGTTGATGCAACATCTGGGAATACTTCCGAGTATTTTCCACTGTACATTTCACCTTTTCTGATTGGGAGTTTATTGGCGGATTTTTCCAGGTTTTTAAAGAATTCTTTGGATGTTGATATTATTATCTTGGAGTTTTTGTGTGTTTTGTTCCATTTTTTGACAACTTTTTCTGTGTTGGGTTGTGGCATTGTAACTCCGCTTCCTGATGGTAGTAGTATGTAGTTGGTGGCTGCGAGTTCTTTGAGGATGTTGAAGTTTTCTTCGAGTTTTTTAAAATTTAGACCTGCCCTGTAGCCTAGTGGCATGAAGTGTGTTAGTATTCTTGTACCGTCGAGTCCTTCCCAGAGGAATTCTGATGGTTTGTTCTCTGGCGAGCCCCTTCTAAAGGCTAGGTATTTGTAGCCGCATTTTCGGTATATTTGTGGGAGTTGAGCGTTTAGTCCGAAGCTGTCGGCTTGCCACATGACCTCAACGTTTAGGTTGAATTTTTCTTTGAGGTATTTTTTGCCTATGAGTATTTCTCGTATGAGTGTTTCTTCTTGGGGTAGCATGGTGTCTGCCATTAGATATTCACCGTCTGCTACTTCGATCCTTTCTTCTTTGATGTACTTTTTTATTTTATTGAATAATTCTGGGTATCTTCTCTCGATTTCTTCGAGGAGGTATGTCTGTTCTATTAGAAATTTGTATTCTTTGGATTTTTCCATGAGTTTTATCACGGCTTTAAGGATCATGTCGATATTTATATAGAAGTAGTCTTCCTTTGTGAAGACCCATATTGCATCATAGTGTGTATGTGGGACGAGGTGTATGATGCGTTTTCTCATTTTATTTCACCTTGGAAGATGAATTTCTTTATAGTTTCTGCCCATCCTTTGGATCCTGCGCCTTTTGCATGGTAGAGGTTTTTCACATCTAATTTGGCCCATTTGCCATTATATCCTCTTACTAGTGCTGGGATGTCCACGGCTTTTAGGAGTGGTTCGTCAGTGTATGAGTCTCCTATGCCTATTGTTTTGACTTTTTCATGTTCTTCATTGTAGAATCTTGTGAGGATTTTTATGGCTTTACCTTTATTGGTTCCTTTGCCAAAGACGTGTATGAATCTGCCCCCTATTTCGACGTTGAATTTTCTTTTCAATTTCTTTAATCCTTCCTTGTCGTATTCTATGATGGTTTCGCTGAATTCTCTGTCTTTGGCGAGTTTGGCGTCGTGGATGCTTAGTCCTGTGATCTCTGCGATTTCTTCAGGGGTCATGTCTTGGTAGCCTATTATCTTATATCCTTTTTTTTGTAGGTTTTGGATTTCTTTGATTATATTTTCAATCTTTGTGCCTAGAATGATAATCTCGTAGTCGTTTATTGGTTGGCCCTTTGTTTTTTTGAAGTATCCTTTGGGGATGTAGATTGCCGATCCATCCTCTACAATGAACGGATGGTATATCCCCATTTTTTCCCTTATTTTTTCTTGTTCTCTCCGAGTTTTAGCCGAACAAAAAATAATGGGTATGTTAGCATCTTTCAATCTTCTAAGGACTTCTTTGGCTTCAATGTAGGAATATTCTTTGTCTAGTAGGGTGTTGTCCAGGTCTGTGAAGATTATATACAAGAAGGATTCACCTCAATTCCATGAAAATGTCAGACTCTCTCTTTACAGAATTTATAAAACCTTTGGCGTTAATGTCCTTGATTGGGGATATTATAGTATTTTTTGGTGGTTTATCATCTTTTAGGATGTTCTTCTCCTTTAATTCTTTTATTATTTTTTCTTGTAGTTTTTTGTTTGATAATCTGCTATGATAAATGGTAGATAATGAGGTGAGTATCATGTCTTTGATGTGCTCTTCGCCTTTGTTTTCATGCATATGCGGACTTAGAGTTTCTATCTGGAATATTTCAACATCTTCCTTAAGATCTAAGTCATCCGCAGATTCTAGCATGTGGATCAACTGGTAGGGTTCGAATGAATAACCAGACGCATATGATAATCTTTCGGCTAGTTCCATAGTCATGGCATGCTCCCCAGCATTTCCAGTCATTATAATACTGGTTTCATATCCGAATAGGCTGCTTAGAAGCAAATTCAAGTACTTGTTCGTAATCCGTGATACACGACCCCACTTTTCAAGATGTAACTTATCACCCACGGCCTTCGGTTTATACTTCCATAGTAGTCTGACCATTGAATAAGGGGTCTGTGACATTGCGATTCCAATGGCAAAATCTAGAACATACTCATAGATTGACGTGGGCATATAATTGTCGGCATCAACAAAACCAACATATTTTCTTTTAAGGCATTTGGTTATTAAAAGGCCGATGATCAACCCTTCCCCTTTACCATCTCTTACCAGTCCATTATCGAGTATGCTCGTATACCCAATATCC
>LGEU01000088.1 GCA_001507955.1 Methanobacteriaceae archaeon 41_258
TTTCATCCTCCTTGATATCTATAATCCTGTGTATAACAGGCTCGGGGAACCAATTAGCATTATATATTATGATATCCCCTTTTTTAACATCCAATGGATTGAATTCTTGGAGACCGAAGAAGTCGCTTTTCTCGACTATAACAATGTCTCCACGGTAAAATACTGGCTCCATGCTACCTGAAACAACGACATTCATGTGCTGTGAAAGTATTAAAGCCGCTAATAATATTACAATGTATGTTACTAGTTCTAGATGATCTTTCAACCTTATTCACCTACTCATCCCTTTAATATTGCGCCTTTATCAGCTGAAGTTGCAAGTTTCTGGTATCTTTTAAGCCATCCTTTAACTTTACGTGTTGGTTGTCTAGATTTGGAGATTCTATCTTTTATCTCATCAGATGAAAGTTCAACATCTAATCTTCTTCTGGGGATGTCTATTTTTACTATATCACCATCTTCTAGGGCCGCGATTGGACCGTATTCAGCAGCTTCTGGGGATACATGTCCTATACATGGTCCTCTAGTACCTCCAGAAAATCTTCCATCTGTTATAAGGGCTACTCTTTCTAATCCCATCCCTGCGATGGCAGAAGTTGGATTGAGCATTTCTCTCATACCTGGACCACCCTTAGGACCCTCATATCTTATAACTACAATATCTCCTTCTTCTATTTCCCCGCCAAAGATTGCTTTGACGCATTCTTCTTCGCTGTTAAATACTTTCACACTTCCTTTATAAATTAACATGTCTTCCGCGACTGCCGCCTGTTTAACCACCGATCCACGAGGGGCTAAATTACCCTTTAAAATAGCTATCCCACCCTCTTCGTGTATTGGATCATCTAATGACCTTATAATATTCGGATTTTTCACCTTTGCATCCTTTATATTCTCCCTTAATGTCTTACCTGTGCATGTAATCACATCTAGGTTTATTTTCTTTTCCAGAACTTTGAGCACGGCTGGTATACCACCAGCCTTTTCCAAATCTATCATATGATTTTCGCTTGCAGGAGATATTGAGGCTATATGTGGAATCTTTCTACTTAACTCATCAAACAAATCAAGTTTAACATCAACATCATCAAGTTCTGCTGCAATCGCCGGCAAATGGAGTGTGGTATTTGTTGAACCTCCCAATGCAACATCTACCGCAATTGCATTTTCAAAGGCTTTCTGGCTCATTATATCCGCTGGTCGAAGATCTTCTTTCACCATTTCAACAATCCTTTCTCCTGAAAGACGTGCAACATGTAACTTCTTAGAATCCACTGCATGGGCTGTGGCGCAACCAGGAAGACTCATACCAAGAGCTTCAGTAAGACAAGCCATACTATTGGCCGTGAAAAGACCCGCGCATGAACCAGGCCCTGGACATGCACATCTTTCTAATTCATCTAGGACTTCACGGCTTATCAAACCCTTCGAAAAAGCGCCAACACCCTCATATACGTCTATAAGATCAACATTTTTTCCCTGACATTCCCCAGGTAACATGGGCCCTCCTGTGACAACTATACTTGGGATGTTAAGTCTAGCAGCGGCCATCAGCATCCCTGGTACTATTTTGTCACAAGATGAAAGGAGTACTAGACCATCCAATTTGTGTGCTTGGATCATGCTCTCAACAGTATCAGCCACTATTTCCCTTGAGGCGAGAGAATAACGCATTCCATCATGGTTCATTGCTATACCATCACAGATAGCCATGGTATGGAATTCGAACGGGACGCCACCAGCTTGGTTCACACCAGCTTTTACGGCTTCTGCCAACTTTTTAAGGTGGAGGTGTCCTGGTACTATGTCAGTGTAGCTGTTTGCTATCCCAATGAATGGTTTTTCAAAATCTTCATTTGTCATGCCACAAGCTCTTAAGAGTGAACGGTGAGGGGCTCTTTCAAATCCCTTTTTAATCTCATCACTTCTCATAAGAAAATCCACCTAAGGTTTTAGCTGTTGTAGATTTATAAATATATAGGGTGATGGTAAATAATTAATGGTATGGAATCTTTAATTTTAAGAGTCTTAATATCCCTTGGCATCGGGGCCCTCATTGGCATTGAAAGGGAAAGGAGGAGGAAGGGTGCAGAATTTGCGGGTATAAGGACTTTTATGTTAATGGCGCTCTTAGGGACATTATCAGTTTTTGTTTCGGAAACTTTCCCATATTTTTTGCTTGTAGCATTTATAGGACTTGTCTCCCTTATATTCGCAGGTTATATTATGAGTACAAAGGATGATGGTGATATTGGGCTTACAAGTGAAGTTGCAGCTCTCCTTACGTTTGTTCTTGGCGCCATTTGCGCATCTGGTGAGGGTTACAAGTTTGCACCGATTATAGCGATCATCATAACAGCATTGCTCGCACTTAAGAAGTATTTGCACCTCTTCGCCCGCCGTATAAGCGAAAGAGAGATGATAGACACCCTAAAGTTTCTTGTGGTCGCATTTGTAATATTGCCTTTGCTCCCTAACACTTATATTGGCCCTTTCCATGTTTTTAATCCGTACCAGATATGGTTAATGGTTGTTTTTATATCGGGTATAAGCTATGCAGGATATATTGCCATGAAAATAATAGGCCCGGAGATGGGTCTTAGTGTTACAGGGATCATGGGAGGCCTTGTATCAAGTACTGCAGTTGTAACAGCCATGGCAGGGCGAGTGAAAGAATCTGAAAGCGTGCTGAAAGCTGCTGTATTCGCGTCTGTTGTTGCGAGTTCCATGATGTTTTTCAGGATATTATTCGAAGTCATGGTGATAAATCCTAGTCTGTTAACACTCCTTTCACCGCCACTTTTTACAATGGGGATTTTTGGAATATCATTAGGTTTGACTCTCCTTAGAACTTCACATGAAAATGTGAAATCAGAGGTAAAATTGAAAAACCCATTTTCCTTAAGGCCAGCTTTCATATTCGGAGCCCTCTTCATGATAATATTATTCATATCAAAGGCTGCGAACAATTATATGGGTAATATGGGAGTTTATGCGGCTGGTATAGTATCTGGTGTTGCTGATGTTGACGCAATCACCGTCAGTATGGCTCTACTTTCTAAAAATAATATGATATCATCATATACTGCTACAATCACCATAACACTTGCAAGTATTTCAAATACCTTGGTGAAACTTGGGATAGCGTTCTTATTGGGCACTAAAAACTTCGGAAAGAAAATAGGAATGGTGTTCGCTTCTATGATATTCGTGGGATTGTTAATAATTATTACTTTGCCTGTCGTGATTTTATCATGGTGAGGATCATCTTGTATGGTTCTATGGTATATAGTGCGTGTGGTTCGTTGGCTGGCATTATTATCATTTCACCAGCTTCTAGGACATGTTTTTCGCCACTTATTGTTATCTCGGCTTTACCATCAATGATTTGAACCATGGCATCGAAGGGCGCTGTATGTTCACTTAAACCTTGGCCTTTGTCGAAAGCGAATATTGTAACTGTACCTGTATCCCGTCTTATAATTTCACGGCTTACTACTGCACCTTTTTGATAATCTATAAGTTCTTGCAGCTTTAGAACTTTTCCTTTCAGTTTTTCCATTTTTCACACCGGGTTTAAATTTTTAGCATTTCTTTCATATCCTTTTCTGGGGAGCTTATAAGTTTTAGATTGTAGTTTTCAACTAGGAATTTTAAGATGTCTTCATTAGCCCAACCTGGGAGTATTGGGCCAATATATATCTCCTTCATGTTTAGTGCGAGTAGGCTCCAGAGTATGGCTGTTGCCTTTTGTTCCATCCAACTTAGAACTATGCTGAGTGGGAGCTCGTTGATCTCCATGTTGAATAATTTGCTGAGGGATTCTACGATTTCTATTGCTACTATGGCGTCATTGCATTGTCCGAGGTCTATTAGTCGTGGTATGCCTTGGATATCTCCTAGGTTCATGTCATTGAATCGATATTTTCCACAGGCTAATGTTAGTACGATGGTATCCTCTGGAAGTTTATTTACGAATTCTCTGTAATATTTTGCCTTTGGGAGTGGTGAGTCGCAGCCACCAACAAGGAAAAATCTTCTAATTTCACCATCTTCTACAAGTTCTTTTATCTTATCAGCCAATGATAGTATAGTTGAAGCTCCAAAACCAGTTGTAAATGTTATTTTTTTACTTTCTTCTTTGAGTTCGGGTAGTTCCAGGGCTTTTTCAATTAACGGTGCGAAATCATAATTTTTGATGTATTTTACTCCTGGGAGTTTTGCAACTCCGCAAGTGAACATTCTATCCTTGTATTCGTCTTTTGGGAGTAGAACACAGTTTGATGTTCCAAGTATTGCCACTTGATACCTTGAAAATGTTTCTTTTTGATCGAACCATGGACCTCCAAGTTGTCCTTTGAGGTTTTCATATTTTTTCAAGCCTGGATAACCATGAGCTGGTAGAAGCTCTGAATGGGTATAAATATTTATGTTCGTGTCCTTTGTCTGTTTTAGTAATTCTTCTAGTGCTTTTAAACTGTGTCCTGTTACTATGATTCCAGGTCCTGTTGATGCTCCGACCTTTACTTTTGTGGGTTCTGGTTCGCCATAATTGTCTATGTGCGCTCTTTTGAGGAGTTTCATTGTTTTTATGTTCATCTGTCCTGCTTCGAGTGCGAGTTTTATGAATTCTTCAGGGTCGAAGTTGACATTTGTGAGGGTGGAGTAGAATCCTTTTTCAAGGAATGCATCTATTTCTTTATCTGTATATCCTAGTTCTCGTGCATGATAAAGGTAGGCTGAGATTCCTTTTATTGCGAATAGGAGGTTGTCTTGGAGTCTTGCTACTGTGGGTTCTTTTCCACAGACACCTCTTATGGTGCAAGCTTTCCCCCTCACTGTCTGGGAACATTGGTAGCAGAACATTTGGATGTCTTCGACCCTTGTCCGGGGCTTTTCTTCCTTTAATGGTTCGAATTGCTCTTTACCCACATTACATATTGGACATTTCCAGTCTGCGGGTAATTCATCAAAACTTGTGCCCGGTTTTATACCCTGGGTAGGGTCGCCCTTTTCAGGGTCATAGATGTAATCATATACTTTGCAACGATATTTCATATTTTTCACCTAAAGAGATAATATTGGATTATAAGCGTAAGTAATTTTTGTCACTAAAGGACTGTAAAATAGGACTATGGGGACTAATGGATAAGGCAATAAAAGAAGCTTTTAAAATAATCGGATTGATAGAACATGAATCAAACGCGTATATAACCTTGAATTCGCTCATATTAGCCATTGCCACTGAAATAAGTCAAAAATCGAAAGTTCTAGGATCCGCATTTATGATATTTTCAGATCCCTTGAAAGTAAAGGGTTTATTGAAATCGAGAAAGTTAAACTTTAAAATATCATGTAATC
The DNA here is from genome assembly GCA_001507955.1 of Methanobacteriaceae archaeon 41_258. Taxonomy (GTDB): domain Archaea; phylum Methanobacteriota; class Methanobacteria; order Methanobacteriales; family DSM-23052; genus Methanothermobacter_A. The sequence goes on from LGEU01000088.1 coordinate 5,362, forward strand.
CCTCCAAGGGAAGTGATATCAAATTCAAAGAAAAAAATAGATAAGATATTCGAAAAGGCAGAAAAAACTTATGAAAATGTATGAAGATAGAATATCAAAGGTTCCAGCACCCATCTGGCTCATCCATATTCTTCAAAACAAAAACAAAAAAAGGAGAAAAGGGGAGAATTGTACGTGTCTATTTTTTCTCTGCGGCTTTTATGAGTGCTTTGAGGACGCTGATGGGGCCAGCCTTGCTTTCTCCGATTTTTTCTTTTCTTTCTCTTTTTTCTTCCTCTTCTTGTCTTAGTTTCGCAG
>LGEU01000089.1 GCA_001507955.1 Methanobacteriaceae archaeon 41_258
TATCTTTGTGTTTGTCTCTAGGATTATCCTATTAATATTCTTAGTTCCGGTTTTCCAGGAATCTTTCATGTATCCTATGTATGTTGGGGGGCCGCTTGTGATTATAAGATCTGGCATCTTCTCTATTATCCATTCTACGCTTTCTTTATTTAATAGTTGGGTGTCGCTGGCATGGATCATCCTCTCTTTATGATCTATCATGGTCATTATGACAAATCCCAGTTTGGTACCTTTTTCTCCATGAGGAAATGCTGGTGAAAATTCCATCTTAAAGTCTCTGGTTATTGTTTTCCCATCAGCATACTCATATTCTCTTTTATCCCTTAGGAACTTTGATGCTCTATCTTGTTGGCTTTTGTTAATATTCTTGGTAGGATCTTTTAGAAACAAGCGTTTCCCATCATAGTTCGCCCCGGGGATATAATGGTCGTAATGATAATGGGATATGATTATTGTAGTTGCCTTGTCCAAGAATTCTAGGATCTTACCTTTAGTGTATTCCAATTTTTCTAATTCGATTCTTGCTGGTGGTAATGAATATCTTCTAGGGCCTAAGGCAGCGCCGGGATCTATTAATATTTTGCTTTCACCAGCTTCAACATATACTGAGAGACTCCTAACACCTAAACTCTCAGATGCAATAGGAAATATCTTCATATTGACTTCCTCCCAAGCAGAATTAGGGTTAGGCTTCTGTACTTTTTTCCTGGGATCTTGACCTTGATGTGGGGGGGTAACAATAAAATAATCCTCACACCATAATATAATACTATGGTAAAGGAGGAGATGATACTCCTTGACATTGATTATGTTACAGTCGAGGATGTGCCGGTTATAAGATTATTTGGTAAAGGTGAGGATAAGAGGCCTAGGATAGCCTTGGACAGATCTTTCAGGCCATATATTTATGCAGTACCCTCAAACACTGGTTCATGTTTGGAGGAGTTAGAGAGGGCTGGTTTCAAGGAATTGGAGGTTGTGAAGCGGAAGGATCTTGGAAGGCCGGTAGATGTGATCAAGATTATTTTAGATCATCCTAGGGAAGTTCCAAAAATCAGGGAGAAGATAAGGAATCTTGAGCATGTCCGGGAGATCCGAGAACATGACATACCATTCTATAGAAGGTATCTAATCGATAATGGATTGTTCCCAATGTCAAGGATAGAATTGGAGGGTCATAGGATCGAATCATCCCCTATTGTGAAGTCTTCAGATGTTGAAATCATTGAATTGGATGAGCCCCCAAGGACCATTGGATCTAGGTTCCCAGAACTTGAAATTTTAGCCTTCGATATTGAAGTTTATAACCCTCGTGGGATGCCTAACCCTGAAGAGGATGAGATAATAATGATAAGCCTCTATAATGGCAGAGAAGAGAGGATAATATCAAGAGAGGGAGGGCACCTCAACTTTGTTGAACTGGTGGAAGACGAGAAGAGTATCATAGAAAGATTTGCCGAGATAATAAAGGATTCTAAACCTGAATTACTTGTAGGATATAACTCTGACAATTTCGACTTCCCATATATAAGAAAGAGGGCCGATCTTCTAGGCGTTAAACTCGACATAGGATGGGATGGATCAACCATAAAATCCCTGAGAAGGGGTTTTGCAACTGCCACAACAATAAAAGGGACAATACATGTCGATCTTTACCCGGTGATGCGACGCTACATAAACCTCGACACTTACACCCTCGAAAGAGTATACTTCGAATTATTCGGCGAAAAAAAGGTTGAACTACCAGGCGACCAATTATGGGAATACTGGGATAATGAAACCTTAAGAGACCAACTCTTCAAATATTCGCTTGAAGATGTCATGGCAACATATAAGATCGCTGAAAAAATACTCCCATTAAACATGGAGATCACAAGGATTGTGGGACAGCCACTATTCGACATAAGTAGGATGGCCACTGGACAACAAGTTGAATGGTTCCTTATAAGGGAAGCATTCGAATATGGTGAATTAGTACCTAACAAGCCATCACCTTCCGAGTTGCAGAGAAGAAGAACCCAGAAGGTCGTTGGAGGTTATGTGAAGGAACCGGAGAAAGGCCTCCATGAAAACATTGTGCAATTTGACTTCAGGAGTTTATACCCTAGTATCATAATATCTAAGAATATTTCACCTGACACTCTCACGGAGGATCCGGAGGAGGATTGTTATGTGGCCCCTGAGACTGGTTACAAGTTCAGGAAAAAACCTAGAGGTTTTGTACCTTCAATTATAGGGCGAATATTAGATGAAAGGATGAAGATAAAGAATCGGATGAAGGCGGCTGAGGATCCGATGGAAAAGAGGATACTTGACGTGCAACAAGAGGCTCTTAAGAGGCTTGCTAATACAATGTATGGGGTTTATGGTTATACGCGTTTCAGATGGTATTGTTTGGAGTGTGCTGAGGCTATAACGGCATGGGGTCGGAATTATATTAAGAAGACGATAAAAGAGGCTGAAAAGTTCGGATTTCACACGGTATATGCTGACACTGATGGGTTCTATGCTACTTACCAGAAGAAACGATCTTCATGAACCTTGATATTATCTCCTCTGGGTTCAGGTCTATGATTGGGACATCTGCATTTCCAGGTTCCACTTTCACATGGACTATGATTGGCCCTTCATCTTCTAGTATTGGCCTCATGTTAATTTCATGAGGTTTTTCGAATTTGAATATTTTTTTGAATCCTATGCCCTTGGCGAGTTCGCCTAGATCTACTTTGAGGGCGTAGGTGCATTGAGAACCTGTGGTTGCATAGCAGCCATTGTCTAATATTATGAGTATGAGATTTTTAGGGGATTGGCTGTAGATTGTGACGAGGCTTCCAAGGTTCATGAGGAGTGAACCGTCACCCTCAAATACTATTACTTTACGTTTTTGTGTTAGTGCGAGTCCCAATCCGATTGATGAGGCCATGCCCATTGATCCTAGCATGTAGAAGTGTCTTGGGGAATCTTTAATACTGTAAAGTTCTCTTGACGGGAACCCAAGATTACATATTATTAATTCATCATCTAACTGTTTTATGATGGTTTTTATGGCTTCTATACGTTCCATTCGGGTTCACCAAAAACTAACTTCTAGTAGTATGGCTGTTGGATGTTTTTTTGCTTTTGCAACTTTCCAAGCGGATTTTATATCATTGTATGCTTCTTCTGGCGTGGATGGGACATGGTATGGTATGTTAAGAGCTTCTAGGATAAGTGGTGTTGCTTCACCCATTGGGATCTGGGCGGTTATGAATTCTCCATGGGTGCCCCTGTGGCTTATTATCATGAGTATTGGGATCCTATACAACTTGTAGAGGGATGCTATGACATTTATAGAATTTCCAAGACCTGAATTTTGCATTAGGATAGCTGTGTTCTCTCCGGCCATGTATGCGCCCGCTGCTATGCCGAAACCTTCCTCTTCTCTTGTGGCTGGTATGTGTTTGATTTCTTCGTCGTGTTCTATCATTTCAAGGACCTTTGCAAGGTTTATGCAGGGCACGCTTACTATGAAGTTTATGTTGTTGTCTTTAAGGGCTTTGTATATTGCCTGGCTACTCTCCAATTTTTTCATCCCTCCAAGTTCAGGTCAAGGTTTAATTTTTCTTCTAGTTCTTTTAATTGTTTTAGGAGTTCAGGGTCTATGTATATGCCCTCTTCCAGATTCTTTTCCATGTTCATTTTTTCCATGTCACCGGGTATGAGAACCTTACCTGTGGATTTGACTTCTTCCACAAACTTATCAACTTGTTCTTTGAAGTCTTTGATGTTAACGAACTTTGACGGGTTAATGGCTATTAGAAGATCGCCCTTTGTACATTTATCATAAGGGTTCACGGTGCCTTTCACTTCTTTGCCGGTGGCGGCTTTTACAAGGGGCCCTGCTAATATTTCGATCATGAATGATAATGCGTAGCCTTTGTGCCCTCCGAATGGTAATATTGAGCCTTCCAGGGCCTTTTCCGGATCTGTTGTGGGTTTTCCATTGGAGTCTAATGCTATGCCCTCTGGCAGGTTTTCTCCTTTACGGGCGGCTTCTAGTAATTTTCCGCGCGCGGAGGCCGATGTTGCCATGTCAACCGAAACATAGTATTTGTTGGATGGTATGCCAATTGCTAGTGGGTTTGTCCCGAGTATTGGTTCTTTTCCCCCCAATGGTGCTACTGCTGGTTCCGTGTTTGCTATTACTATACCTATCATGTCTTTTTTGATTGCCATGTCGGAGTAGTATCCTGCAATACCGAAATGGTTGGAGTCATGGACCCCCACCAATCCTATTCCAGTCTTTTTTGCTTTTTGGATGGCTATTTCCATCCCCTTATAGGTTACAAAGTGTCCGAGCAAGTGATTGCCATTTATTAAGGCTGTTGATACTGTTTCTTCTTCGATTTCTATGTTGCCTTTTGTTTTTATGGTTCCGTGTTCTATGCCCTTTATGTACTGGGGGAATCTCCCGATTCCATGTGAGCTGAAACCTTTAAGGTCCGCGTTTACTGTTACATCGGCAACTATCCTAGCATGTTCCTCTGGCACGTTTAGAGCCTTTAGGATTGAAATTATAATACTTTTTTCATCTTCGCTGGTTATCCTCATGAGAAAGACACCTTCCACAATTTTTTTAGAGTATGATATCCTCTTTTGTGTAAGTTTTGATTTTAACGGCACCGGTGGGGTCTCCCTCAACAGCTCCTATCTCTTTTGCATTATATGTCTTCTTGATTATCTTTATGGTTTCTTTTACATCTTCTTTGTCCACGACTATTATAAAGCCTATGCCCATGTTGAAGACCTTGTACATTTCATCTATGGGCACTCCATTTTCATGGATTGTTTTGAATATGGGTTGTGGCTCTGGCAGATTATCTAATTTGTAGGTTACTTTTCTGTTAAGGCGTCGTATGTTCGTGTAACCGCCTCCTGTTATATGTGCGAGTCCATGGATGTCGAGTTCGGATCTGAGAAGTTCTAGTATAGGTTTGACATAGATTCTTGTAGGTTTTAGGAGTTCTTCCCCCACTTTATCCTTTGAACCGGGCAGGGGGTCATTGATGTCTAGTTTCAGTTTTTCGAGGAATATTTTCCTTGCGAGGGTTAATCCGTTGCTGTGTATCCCACTACTTTCGACTCCTATTATTTTGTCACCTGCTTTTATCTTTTCTCCTGTTATTATATTCTTGGGGTCTGTTATGCCCATGCCCATGGCTGCGAGGTCGAAATTGTTCACTATTTCGGGTAGTGTTGCTGTCTCCCCTCCTATTATGGCGGTTTCTGATAGTTCAGCCCCTTTTGCTAATCCTTCACCTATCTCTGATGCGATTTGGGGGTCTGGTTTTTCCATTGCAAGATAGTCTAAGATTGCGATGGGCTTGGCGCCTACACATAGGATGTCGTTTACTACCATTGCTATACAGTCTATTCCAATGGTGTCATATTTTCCTAGTTTCTCAGCTACTAGTATTTTGCTGCCCACACCATCTGTACTCATGGCTATTGCCATGTCACCTACTCGTATTATAGAGGCGAAGTGGCCTTTTCTTGTGAGCACATCAGCATATTTCAAGGTTTTTTCAAACTTTGAGACTAGTTTTGATATGGTTAATGCTTCAAGGTCTATATCTACTCCAGAATCGGCGTATGTTACCAATCTGAT
>LGEU01000090.1 GCA_001507955.1 Methanobacteriaceae archaeon 41_258
TTCCATACTAGTTGGACGTATAAGGGGAAGCCACATCCAGGGTTGATGAATACGTTGCCTTGGCGGACTGTACCATGGAAGTATAATGGTATTGGACCTTCTTGGCCATTTTCCTTGGCCAGATTTTGGACATAGGCTATTGCCTCGTCTAATGTGTCGAATTCGATCCCATCCACCCGGTAGTGGTATTTATCGTCAGGTATCCCGAAGATGAATGTTTGTATGACCTCGTTCCAATCTATGTCCGTCCTAAGACCCTTTGGGTCGATGAATGCGAAGTTTATTATGGTGATGTCACCTTCTTTGTAATGGGAGTAGGAAGCGTCTCCGGCATAGTGTACTACAACTACGCATTTGGATCCTCTTTTTTTGGCGTAGTTGGCAGCGACTTTTGATTGTGGATGTCCAGATGCCATGTCAGGATTTGCAAGTTTAACTATCCCGAGGCGGCCAACAGGTTCGAACGGGCCTGTGATAGTTCCAATGTAAAGGTAGACTCCGAATATGGCTATTAATCCTATGATGATATAAGTAGCTTTTGTCATTTACGATCCCGGAAAAAGATTTTTCACTATAGAAGCTTGGCTTATCCTAACCTATAAAATTTTAACGGGTGAAATCCCCTAATTTGACTGGTGGGGGTTTCTTTGTTTCATGGGGGGGCTTGTCCCTTGATCATTTTATCTTATAGGCTCTTTCTGGACCTCTCCTTAACCTTACAGTAGGATGTTTTCATGTAAACTATTTAAAGTTTTCCTTACCTTCCCCTTTATGGTGCATTTGGCAGTGAATCAGGGAGTCCTATTATCTTTTTGAAATTTGTTTATCCTTTTTTTAACAGATCATGATGCTATGGTGTGCCAGAAGGAAATATTTAAGGCAAGTAAAGATGTGGGGGGAGTTCACACGTTCTTCCATATTATAAAATAATATTGTACCACGGACTAATATGCCGATCGCCTGATCCAGATGCTTTTCAATGTGGGGGACTTGAACAAGCTTCTAGGTACCTTCTAAAGAAAATTTTAAAACTTTCAAGGGCATCTGAGCCTTGCGAACGTGAAAAATTCTAAAGTAATAGGATGAGGGGTATGAATGACAGTCAGTCCAATTTTTCTTTGATGAAACCTTTTTCCTATCTACATAATGCATGAACGATATTACACATAAGGTCTGGGATACTAATAGGCTTGCCAGGTATGATATGGCGGTTTTTCGATTTTCGTGTTTGGATGTAGGACTAACCACATACGTGATCCCCCCCAGGTTAGGTTTTGATTATCCCCACGCCATTTCGATTTTGAATTTCCACGTTTGAATATGATTCGAGTTCATCTAGGAATGCATTGGCATCACCCACATCCATTAGGTGGGGATAATAGCCTATGAGGTTTATGGGATAAATATGGACGATGGAACTGTTACCCTTAATTGTTACAACTATTATCATGGATTTTTTCGTCTCAGGGTTTCGCATGTCAAACACGCAATTTCCGAGACTATAAAATATTAAGTGGCCTTTATATTTTTCTATGCTCCCTGGAACATGGGGGTGATGTCCGACTACCATGAATGCGCCTTCATCAATACATTTATGTGAGATGTTACTTTGTAGTTCATTGGGAATGTAACGGTATTCATTTCCATAATGGAACTCACAGATAATATAATCAGCCCCTGCATTCTTAGCATCTTCTATGGCAGATTTTATATGATCCCATGATATTGAAGCGAAACCAGGCCTGTTTTTGGTTGCCGGTGGCATATAGTACTCATCCGCAAACTCTGATGCTTGTATGATAGCTATTTTTTTTCCTTTTATGCCTATTATGAGAGGTTTATAGGCTTCTGTTATATTAGGGCCGGCGCCAACATACATTATATCATTTGCTTCCAAGTTTTTTATGGTGTCATTGAGGCCTTCTTCCCCGTAGTCCATGATATGGTTGTTCGCGAGACATGCAACATCGACTCCAGCGTCTTTGAGTGATTTTGTAAATTGGGGATCTGCTTTAAACGTTATCAGTTTATCCCTTGGATTTGCTGAATCTGTGATGGGTGATTCTAAGTTTATCACAGTTAGATCCGTCCCATTAGTGAGGTTAATCACATTTTTGAATGGTTGCGGCTCCTCATATAATACTGGGTTAACATTTCTCCCTAACATGACATCCCCAGTAAAAGTGATATTAATAGTTTCTTCGGGTTCGGACACCTTATCTTTCCGACTTGTAAAATTAAAAGCTAAGAGGCCTAATATTAGAATTACAACGACTCCTAGGATGATAATTTTCATTTTTTTCTCATGATCTTATGCTTTCCATGATCTCCAATATAAACCTATTCAAGTTAAATACTTTTTTTGTTTATGCGGATAGCTTCTATCGTCTCATGTCGGTTTTCTACCAGGATCTTATTGGATTTTGTGCTCCATGCTTCTTTAATTAGAGAATGGGTATTGCAAAGTTTAACTTTTCTTTTTATTGCAGGCATTTCAAGAAAAAGACTTCTTTTTTTTGGTGGATAATGAGAAAAATATATAAAGTATTATACAACTAGTATTTTGTAATATTGTATGTGGAGGTGTTAATAATTGACATTTAGGAATCAATTTAATGAAGAAGAATGGTTAATTTTACAAGCGGCACCAATCTGGGTTTTTGAAGTTGTGGCTATAGCTGATGGTAGAATTGATGATGAGGAGTTAGAAGAGGTATTGAATCAGTCAAAAAATGTTATAGAATATTCTACTGGATTTACCTATGAAGTTTTTAAAGACCATATCACCACCATTATGAATAACAACCTCGAATTTAGAAATTTATTAAAAAGGAATCCCCTTGAAGGTCTGAAAATAGTTGCTGACCTTTTAGGGAGATTGAAACATTCAGAAGCTCAAAATTTCAAGAAAATGCTTTTAAAAATGGCGGTAAAAGTTGCAGATTCTTCCGCGGGAGTTAATAAAAACGAAGAAAAAGCCATTGCAATAATAATGGGGATACTTGACGGCATATTATAACGTACCAAAAAAATTTTTTATCCCTAAGCGTTGAAAAATAATCCCTAAAATAGAAAAAACAAAAAAAGAGGGTTTATATAAGCTTGTGCAAAAGAAAACAAATCCGAGAGTCCTTTTTAGGGTTGGAAGTTTAACTTCCTCAGCGAAACAACCCCTCATACCATCGATCAAAAGAATAAATAGCAAAATATTGAATTAGAAAACGGGAAGAAACGCTAAAGTTATCTCAAGAACCCAAAAGCGAACTATACGCCACTAATTTAACATTAAAAGTAGTGAAATATTTATTTCATCTGATGAAAAATTCTAGTTTGCAAAAATCGTGAATAAAACTTTTTTTATATGAAAATAAAATAATATTCAGAAAAAGGACTTGGTTTAGAAATATGAAATGACCCATACATTGAAAGTAATATACAAGGAGTTTTACATATGAGTCCAGAGAAACCCAAAATTGGAAAAATTAAAAAGATTTTTATCACCGCAGTTACTATTCCGATTTTAATAATTGCCTTTTTGACATTTTATCCAGGTTTATCCCATATTTATCCTACTGGGATTCATTTTAACAATTCCAATAATACTACCCAAACGATCCCTTACAAGACCTACGCCAATCATGGTATCACATTTAAGTATCCTGCAGATTGGAAGCCTATAAGAGATCTTCATAGTCCCAGTAGGTGGGGGTACCCCCCAGATCCCATCGTAGCATTCTACGATCTAAGCGGAAATCACACCGAGGCCGATATTAGCACTTACTTCTACGTTAAACAGTTAAACTTTAAATCCCTAGATGAACAGCTCAGCAGATATAGACATGATATTGCAAATATTGGACAGACCGAAGTCTCAGAGCGAAACATTACTGTTAATGGGATGAGAGCCGTGGAAGTCATTAAAACATGGTATGCTGATGGAATACAATACCAAGCCTTGACAGTGCATATTGAAGCCGTTCCCGGCTCCAAGTATTACAGAATAGGATGTGTCACACCACTCAGCAGATATAACGAAACATTACCAAAATTCCAACTAGTGGTAAACACGTTCAAATTGCTCAAAAGCTAAAAAATTTAAATGAAAGTGAAAAGCATGAAAAAATTTGTAATTATAATGATAATTTTTATAGTGGGGGCCGGTCTAGGTTTAATGGTTTATTTTGGCAACGGCACAGGCACCAAGGGTGGTTAAAAAGGATATCACCCCTATTGAAGCTGCCAGGCAATTTAATGCTACAAATGCACTTGATTTTGCCGGGGATGTTTGTAACATAGGCCCTAGGTGTAACGGCAACCCCGGTGAATTAAAAGCAGCATACCTTATGGCAACCGAACTAGAAAAGTACGGATTAAACGTACCAAGAAAAAAGTGGATCTATGAGAAGACCTATAATGTTATTGGAAAAATTGAAGGAACCACTAACCCAGATCGTTATATTACACTCGCATCACACATTGACTCCCCTCATCCCACTGTGGTTGGAGTCACAGATGATGCAACCGCCATGGGAATACAAGTCGAAATAGCAAGAATACTAGCCAACACAAACAAAACCATCTTGATCATCGGATTTGGAGTGGAAGAACTCTGGTTCAAAGGTTCCGAGGATTTCGTTAAAAAGCACCCAGAAATAGTCCGAAACTGTGACGCCATGATAGATCTAAACTGTGTCGGCGCAGGAGAATATGTAACTCCCATCTCATCAACTAGTTTACCAGAGCCAGTTAAAGCAGACCCAAAATTACTAAAATTAATAGAAGAAAGCGCCAATGAACTAAAAACCCCACTAATGATCGACACAAAAACATATTCCAGCGATACCTACCACTTCTAAAAAAAATAACGTTCCAGTCATCCTAATAGAAAGCAGACCTTTTAAGGTAGCCCCATGGAATGCAGAAAATACCCAAGATAAACTAGAATATGATGATATACATAACATAAGGCAAGTAATAATCATGACCATCCTAAAACTAAGCAATCAAGGACCATAATCATAAAGAGAAAAAATATGGGGGTTAAAATCCCCCTAATGTCAATGGATTTGAAGCCCCTTTAACCATCCCCATTATGTGTATGTTGCTATGATTTTGCTTACACTGGCACAAGTGTGATAGTATGGTTGGCCTCCGTATTTTCTGGTGACTAGGGACGGGTCAAAGTTTATCCAATTTCCATTTATTAATACCTGCACCCATCGGTGGTTGCTTGCTTCTACTGATGCTCCTTGAACTATTCTGACGGTGTAACCGTTGTCGTATAGTACTTTGGCTGCCCATGCGGATAGACCCCAGCAGTCCCCGAGTCCGGTTCTCTCAACACCCTCTGCGGTAGTAGCTGCTCCATACTGGTGGTTCAAGTTTTTATTAATATATGCTGCTAGAATTTGCAAACCTTCAATCCCTTGCAATCCATTTAATTGACCCTTTCCAAAATTGGTAGTTCCGCTTCCTCCGTTTCCTCCATTGCTGGGTACTGTTACGTAGTTTGGCAGTCTTCCTTTGGTTTTGTGGAAGTTCATGATTTTGGAGAAGGTGTAGATCAGTGTTTC
>LGEU01000091.1 GCA_001507955.1 Methanobacteriaceae archaeon 41_258
ATGAAACTGACAAGAAAATGATGGAAATTTTAAGGATACTATCCGAACATGAAGAAATCCTCGGAGCGAAGGCAATAGCCAAAGAACTTAAAAAGAAAGGCTACAATCTAGGGGAGAGAGCAGTCAGATATCACATGCGCATACTCGACGAGAAAGGATTCACCAAACGTATAGGATACTCTGGCCGAAAAATAACAAAAAAAGGGTTAAAGGAAATAGAAAAGGGCCTAGTCTATGATCAAGTCAATTTTATATTCTCAAAATTCGAAGAAATGATACACCATACAAGCTTCAACCCTAACACTGGTAAAGGGAAAGTTGTGGTAAACACCTCTGAAATACCCCCTGAGGCCCTCCCCATTATCAAAAAAGCCTTCAAAGAAGGATTATGTGTAAGTCCCCATGCAAGATTAGAGAAAATAGATGAAAAATATAAGATAGTAACAGTATGCGGCACCACAATTGATGGTCTACTCCTCAAAGAGGGCATACCCATAATCCCAAGCTTCGCAGGATTAGTTGAAATAGAAAATTATACACCAAAAAGGTTCACAGAATTCATAGCATATAAAAAGACCTCGATGATGCCCCTTGAAGCCTTCACAGCAGGGGAGATGACATCAGTCCTTGATGTGATAAAATATGGCGAGGGGAGGATACCCGCCAACTTCCGCCTCATCCCAGAAACTGGCCGCGAAAAAGCCCTAAGACTATTGGACAAACTCCAAAAGATGAACATTGGAGGGGTTCTTAAAGTAGGTGAAGCTGGGAAGAACCTCCTAGGCATGCCAGTGGATGATGGAATGGTTGGAATAGCCATCATGGGGGGTATAACACCCATCTGCGCAGCCCAAGAGGCAGGCCATGATATTAGTATTAAAATGGCCGAGACACTAGTAGAATTTAGCAAACTAGATTTGATCACACGCCACAGAAAATTGTTAAAAGAACCGGGAACGCCCAGTAAAGAAAAGGTTAGAATACTATTGACCAAAGCATGGAATCTCATACAGCAAGTAGATTTCGACCCTGATACAATAACAGGGAAAGTTATAGCTAACATTTCAATTTTAAAAAAAGAAGATCTCAACAAGGCACTCAAGATTATCAAAAAGGTGTGTGAAGAAAAACCAGAATACTCAACATCACCCTATTTTAGGATCATAAAATTGGAAGGGGACAGGGTTGGTATAGCCAGTATATGTAGTTTAACAGTTGATGGAGTTCTCATAAACCAGGGTATTATGTCAACACCTACTTATAGTGGACTACTCGAGATAAAGGATGACATGCGAAGGTTCGTTGAACTTACAGCCTATAATGGATCATCAGTCGAACCCCATGAAATATACATTTCAAAGGGGATGACAAGAGTATATGATTCCCTCAGCGGATCTGGGAGGATACTGGCAAGTTTAAGAGAAATACCATATGTTGCAAGGGAAAAAAGCCTAAAGGTAGTGGAGAAGCTTAGAGAATCCGGCCTCAACATCCTAAAGGTTGGCAAAACAAACGAGATATTATACAATGCCAAGGTTGGAAGATACAAAGTGGGTATCGTCACACCAGGAGGCTTAAACCCCCTCGCAGCAGTCAAAGAAAATGGCGTGGAGGTTAAAGTCAAAGCCGTTGAATCACTCATGGATATAAATAAATTTTTTATCATAAATAAAATATAAAAATGAAGGTGATATACATGGGAACTGAAAAAAGACATGCCACATGTGATGAACTCTGCCGTTACATTAAAGAAGAAGTAAAAGCAGGAGACATTGTAAGATTGTCCCTCGGCAGAGTATATATCCCAGGGAAAGTTATAACAAACAACAATGGTATCATACAAATAAAGATTGACGGCGAAATGATAAAAGGACTTACAACAATCGACGTGGAAAAACTCAAAGATTATCTCATAGAACTAGAACATGAATGTGAAGGTAATGTCTGCATAATAGAAGCAATCGATGAAGAGAAAGGGGGCCAAGAATGAGTCAAACATTCCAAATAATCTCTGTAATATTAGTAGGTTTTGTTATTGTATCAATATTATGCCATATGCTCAACAAGCACCCCACATAAAAAAATAATAAAAAAATGGGAGGGGGATTTATTTGGATGCTTTGACCTCCCTCACCTTTTCTAGGATTTTCTCCACAATTTCCTTATCTGGTAATAGGTCTGTTTCAACAACTTTTCTCATCCTTATAGGCACGCCTTCCATCCTATAGGCTGTGCCCTCTGCTTCAAGGCCAACAATAGCAGGTGGAATTATAATATCGGCTAATTCTGTTGTTGGCGTCCTATGGGGTTCAACAGCTATCACCGGGATCTCGGCCATGTACTCAACAGCTTTCTGTGGGAAATGAGCTCCTGGATCAGATGCTACAACCATCAACGCATCTGCTTCTCTGTTCAAGAGCAGGTCATTCGCACCAGTCTCTCCCGGATTGTATCTTGGTTTGCCAGCTGAAAAATCGACACAGTATGGGAATCCGCTCTCCCATGAAGCCACCTGGTTGAACCCTGTAACGTTATAGTGGCCCCTCATCGGTATTAGGTTGAATTTACCGAAGTCATTCAAGTCTTCAGTTAGCATAATGGCTGTGTCAATGTTCCTGTGTTTTCCTCTACTATGAGTTAAGCCCATACCCCAGAATAGTATCCCGAATTGGGCGTTTTTCATGATTTCAACTGCTTCTTCGATGGTTTCTCTTGGTATTCCCGCAACTTCATCGTATAATATTTCATGTCCGAGAAGGTATGCTCTCATTGCATCGATAAGTTCATAGTCTCTGTCAAATTCTACCTGTAAGTGGATGTCTGCAATTTTTGCCGTGTCCGTTTCCCTAGGATCGACCACGATGACGGTCCTGTCGGGTTTTCCACGTTCCCTGAAAAATCCTCTAGAAAACACGTGCCTTGATATGTGTCTTGGGTGAGCGTGCATTGGGTTGCATCCCCAATAGACCACAACATCTGCCCTGTTTTTAACTTCCCCAAGTGTACATGTAGGGTATCCTACGTCTTGTAATGCTAATACTGAAGGGCCATGGCATACTGATGCTGTGTTGTCGATGACTGCTCCTGTTTCTTCCGCTAATTCCATGCCCACGGCGTGTGCTTCACATTCAGTGGAACTCCAACCGTATAATAGGGGTCTTTTGGCTTCTGCTAGGATTTCAGCAGCTTTTTCTATTGCCTCGTCATAAGTTACCTCAACGAGTTCCCCATTTTTCTTTATGAGTGGTCTTGTGTAGCGTGTTGCACCTTCTGTATGTACGAATTTGTTGTGAGCGATTCTGCAAGCGTTTATGGTACCTACTATTTTGCCATTTTCTACTTTGCATACAATGTCATCACATAGGGTTCCGCAGAAGGGGCAGACAACATTTTTAACATATTCCATGATGATTACCTCCCTTATGGAGTTTATGGGACTATATGACCGTTACCTCTAACAGCCACGTATACTGTCCCTTTCGCGCCTTTAATAGCATGATCTCCTCGGAACTTGTAAAAAGCTCCGGGGATTGTTTGTCCATCTACTTCAATATCCTTTTCAACACCTAGATATTCGAATCCTGGGAGGAATTCGTGCACTATACCTTTTACAACTATTGTTCCTCCAGCCATTTCGGCGCCAACCCTCGCAATAGCGTCTCCTTCAACTATGATAAGTCCATTGTTCATGTGTATTCCTGTCATTATGTTCACGTCGCCTTTGATGATGATTTTGCCACCGTTCATGTATTCTCCGATCTCGTTGCCAGCGTTTCCATGGACTATTATAGTGCCGCCTTGCATACCTCTCCAGTCTCCACGGTATGCAGATCCTACATAATCTCCAGCGTCTCCTAGGATTTCTAGTTCGCCGCCTATCATGGTTTGCCCAGCCCATGGCCCGGCGTTTCCTTCAACTGTTATTCTACCACCTTTCATCTCGGCGCCGACATACATGTTGACATCGCCTTTTATGAGGATTTCACCAGCGTTCATCCCTTCCCCTATCCTCTTAGTCCTGTCAACGTTACCATCAATTATTATTTTGAGCTCTGCGGGATTCTCTGATGATTCACCAGTTACTTCAAAGAATTCTGATAACTTAACAGGGGTGTTCCCGTGGAGTATCTCGATGTTTTTGATCTCTTCAATAGTTTTACCAGCGAATACGTCAGGTTTTATGTTGGAGGCTTCTAGTGGCACCTCTGGCTGATCTAGAGGAGTTAATATTATTTCGCTCATAATACCACCCCTTTAACTGGAGCAGACTTTGGCAGATATGCATCCTGTACAGGATAATTTTCGAAGTTTACAGAATAGTATTGTTTGAATTTTCTTTCAACATCGGATAGGACTTCTTTGTATATGTCTTCTTCTACTTGTGCGTCAACCCAGTATGTTCTTCCATGTTCTCTTGTCTTAACAACATTACCATCTTTTACTACTATTTGTCCGTCTTTTAGGACATAGCTTGCATTTTCGAATGCGTTTTCAATTGCCATGTAATCATTGGATGGGTCTGTGGTCTCTGGGTTGATATCATATATTGCTATGTCAGCATCTGCACCAACTCCAAGGTGTCCTTTAACGTCACTTAATCCAAGGGCCTTTGCAGGTGTAGATCTTGAAATTTGGGCTATCTCATAGAATGTGTATTCCCTGTCAATGGTAGCTATACTACTCCTCCTCTGGGCCCAACTGTGCAATTTCTCTTCTATGTATTCCATCCTGTATTTGTTACTCATTAACCAAGCCTTGATCCTTGGGTATCTGGTGAATGGGCCAGCGTTTGGATGGTCTGTTGTAAGACAAACTTTATTAGCATCTTTGATTAATAGGAATAGTTCTAGGCCTATTCCCCATTGGACTGATGGGACTGGGGCTCTTGGCATGTATAAGAATGGGACTACTCCTGCTCCGGTTTCGAGTTCTACGTCACAGTTGGCCCATTTGAGTCCATTTAGTGAGTGTAGGTCGTATTCCATTGGACCGTCTGCTGTCATAGTAGTTGTCTCATCCAGTGTTACTTGTCCAACGTCGATGATTAAGTGGTCATGTTTGTTCACATAATCTGCTATTTCTGCAGCTCCTGATTCGAAATCTCTCCATGTTGTCCCGGCATAACTGTGGAATTGTACGTGTGTAGCATATAAGATCGTGTCTCTGCTTCCTACTGCTGGGTTGGGTTTTATGCCCTTTGGAACATCGAATGATGCTAATGTTGTCTCATAATTGCCAGGGTGACCGAGGTCGTTACAGTGTAGATGTATTGAATGCGGCATTCTTAGTTTTTCGTTAACTTCTGCAAGTCCTTTTATGATCTCTGCGGGTGTAATGTCAAAGTATGGTGCAGGTTCATGTATACCATGGACATTTTCACCCCATCCCCATGCTTCCGTACCTGCAGGGTTCACGAGTTTGATCGTATAGCCTTTTGTGGCTTTTAGGAGCCATGATGCGTATGCTGCGCATCTGTCAATATCCCCTTCTTTGAGGTACTCCATTACAAACCAGTTGTTACCAAATAATGTGTAAGCTGAATGGTCTATTAAGGGCGTGTCATGGAATT
>LGEU01000092.1 GCA_001507955.1 Methanobacteriaceae archaeon 41_258
GCAGTTGACGTGCTCGGACCCGCAACTAAATCTTGGCGTAAATACCAAAGCCAGGAAATCAACACAAAAAAGGATAGATTCAACAGAGTCATGGTATTGTATAACGTCACTGAAGGGAACCAATCAACATCGAAGAGGGCTATAATGAAAGTGTCTGACGCCCAGAAAATAGTGAATGAAGCAGATGCAACAGTACTCGCTAATATGGCAATTCAAACCCCTGATACTGTCGCAGTTCCCATCATGATATCAAGGCTGCAAGCCGCCGGCGGACTTATAGGCGTCGGTAGTATGGTGGACATATACCTAAACGTGAACCAGACAGGTAATAATACCACCGTAACTTCACAGGAAACCACACCTAGGATAAGTGGGGCTACAGTACTCGCGATCCTCAGGGCAAAAGATAGTGGTTCTGTTGATGCCAGTATCCTAAGGTCACAGAATATTTCCATGAACACCATGAGCTCTGGGGTTTCAATGGAGAAGAAGACGGCCACTGATGTTGAACAGCTTCTGCGGGCAGCTGCAGCAGGTGGTTTGAACGAAGAGGATATCAGGGCGATCCTGCAAAATTATGGTATAAGGTTGTCTGATTATGAGAGGGCTGCGAACCTTGGAGAACTT
This sequence comes from Methanobacteriaceae archaeon 41_258, assembly GCA_001507955.1. Classification (GTDB taxonomy): domain Archaea; phylum Methanobacteriota; class Methanobacteria; order Methanobacteriales; family DSM-23052; genus Methanothermobacter_A. The sequence continues at coordinate 628 of LGEU01000092.1, forward strand.
GACGCTACATACCTTATAATATTAGAGGTGCCGAGGGAGGATGTACCATTCTTAATACAGAACATGAACAGTATAATATTAACTGTCCCGACACAGAACGCGCCTGAATGGATGATCCGCGAATTACGTAGAATTTATGGATAAATAGGGAGTTAAAGTAGATGAATAGGCTAAAATATTTGATCTTGATAAGATTATTGGCAATTTTTTTATTTTCAATATTCGCCACGTCCAAAACCGGCTTTGCACAAGAAAATAGAACTGGCGGCGAAACATGGGTTAACCATACCAAAGCCAGTTTACAAATGGATAGTCTATGGGTTATCATAACAGTGACAGTGAAAAACAAGGCTGACAGACCCTACTACTTCAAGATAGGGCAAGCATACCACGATCACCTTTTTCCAGAAAATGCAACGATAAAATGGATTATTGACTGGACTGACCCACCAAAGGTGAAAATGGCGAAATCAAGGTTCCCCGAACTTGACGGAGACTATGGATGGGAAATAGACCCGGGCCAAACAAGGACTGTCTCGTTCAAACTACATGCAGTAGGCGATTTCGGCGATGAACTCAGTTACATTACCCCAGTAAATGAGGATCCAACTTATTATTGGCCCCTTGTAAGTGAACCAGGCCTTTATACTTCATGGTTTTTGCCTAATGAGCTTGAAACATTGAACACTGATCTTAAGATCTTGAATTGGACTGGGACATTTGGCTTCAGCCTTAAGAATATTGATTATGAGCCTGTTTATGGTATAGTCCGGGCGCCTATTGTACCATCAAATTCAAAGCTCACCTACAGTAATCCAAAGGCCACCTTCATTGATTATGAGTCAGTTCCAGGGGCTTATGTTGCGGCATGGGATGTTGCAATACCTGGGCGAAGTTATTCAAACTTTGAATACACCTATCAATGGCCTGCTGGAGGAGAGGAAGGTTACAGCTATTATGGCACACCTCTTAAGTCCAATTTTAGCGCCGCTGCCGGCGAGTATCTTGGTGGTAACAAGACCGCTACAGTTCCTAGTAGAGGGACTGGGATTCCATGGGGTCCATTTATAATAGGTGCTCTGGTCACAGTAGCAGCCATAGCATATACAAGGTTACATTAACATTTCCTCCTTTTTTTATTACATTTTTTGGTGGAGATCATGAGAATATCAACAGTTCTAGTGATAATTGGCATGTTCATATTATCGCTTTATGCTCTTATTGAAGTGAGTTTTTACGCTTCCGAGATCACCATAAAACAAAAAGAGCCTAATGCTCCCATCGTTGAAATCCCCAGTATTAATTTAACCAAGGAGATAAACAATAAATCAGTTTTCTATGGTGTTTATCATGAACCCAAGTCATTTAAGCCCGGGAATGGTACTGTGATACTTTTTGGTCATAGAACCATGTATGGGTCTCCATTCTTTAACTTAGATAAGCTAAAAAGGGGTGATAAGGTTTATCTTAATTGGCCCGGGATTGGGAAGGCTGAGTATGTTGTGAACAGGTCTTTCACGGTCCCTGCCTCATATCAAATATCGATATATCAGGGAGACAAGTTATTTCTTATTACTTGTCATCCTATTGGTTCCATGAGTGAAAGGTTGATAGTTGAATGTGATCTTGTAAAGGTTAATCCATTTCAAAAGAACTTAAAGGTGGAGAATCCTAAGAAATATTATGCACTCCTAATTATCGGAGCTTTTTTTGTGGGGGGCATCTTGATCACCGGAATTTATCCTGTGGTGGAAGATAAGAAGTTTATTTTCATTGCCACGTTAGCTTTGACCATCTTCCTATTTTTTGGCTATCTTTTCCCAACACCGCCAGAATTTATATCAGAGAAACTTGAGGAATTAAATAATATATTAGGATTTTATTGGGGATGTCTCATATGAGTCTAGAAGAGTATTTTAAGTGTCTTTCTGATAGAGAGAGAGCTATCTTTGAGGGTGCTATAAGTATGGGCGCACTTTTTCATCAATTCATCGGCACACCCGTCAATAAAGAGACTCTAAAGTCGCTCAAAGTAGCTATTGAGGATTCTATAAAACTTCAACCTAGTATAGAGGATGTTGAGGTTGAAATAAACCTTGAAGATGAGGAGGGAGGGCTTGGCTATGTTTCGCTCGAAGGTAAGATGTTAAATGTTAAAATAATCTCCCAGGTTAAGGATGTTAAGGCTATTATAAAGATGGAATATGTTGATGAACTTAACTATCCTCTTATCTATGTAGAGGATGTGAAAGAAGGATAAAGATTATTAAATTCCAAATCAAATGTTTAACTAAAGATCGGGAAGGTTTCCTATGATACGCATAGATCCTGAACTCTGCAAAGGATGTAATATATGCATAGAGTTTTGTCCAGAGAAAGTTTATGAAGAATCTGATACATTAAATAAGAGGGGAGTTTACGTCCCAGTACCCGAAAATGAGGATAAGTGTAAAAAATGCAAGATCTGCACTTTATTCTGTCCAGATCAAGCCATAGCGGTGGATGAAAATGGTTGAAGAATACTTTATACAGGGAAACCAAGCATGTGCAAGGGGGGCTATAAAAGCAGGTTGCAGATTCTTCGCGGGTTACCCCATAACACCATCAACCGAGATAGCAGAGGAAATGGCCCTACTCTTACCCAGGGAAGGTGGGATTTTCATACAAATGGAGGATGAGATAGGGGCGCTAGGAGCTGTGATAGGAGCTGCTTGGAGCGGCTTGAAGGGGATGACAGCCACCTCAGGCCCGGGATTTTCGCTCATGCAAGAGCATATAGGCTATGCTGCCATGACAGAAACACCCCTAGTAGTTATAGATGTGCAAAGAGGTTCGCCCTCAACAGGCCAACCTACAATGGCCTCACAGAGTGACATGATGCAAGCCAGGTGGGGCTCCCATGGAGACTATGAGATCATAGCACTGGCACCATCATCAGTCCAAGAATGCTTCGATTTCACCATAGAGGCGTTTAACCTCTCGGAAAAATATAGGATACCTGTAATGGTTATGGCTGATGAGATAGTAGGTCACATGCGAGAAAGGATAAGAATCCCAGAAAAGGTGAGGATTACAAGGAGAAAACGGCCGAAAGGAGACCCTGAAGAGTTCATACCATTTAAGGCGGGTGATGGTGAGACAACGGAGATGCCACCATTTGGTGAAGGTTACAGGATCCCTGTAACTGGACTTACACATGATGAAAGAGGATACCCAGACGCTTCAAACCCGGAGGGCCATGAAAAGCTCGTGAAAAGATTATGTGACAAGATACTAAGTCACCGAAAGGATATAGTTAGGGTGAAAAACTCCCATATCGAGGATGCGGATCTTATAACAATATCATATGGGGCTCCTAGTCGCTCTGTTGCGACAGCTGTAAATGATTTGAGAAAGGAAGGCCAAAGGGTAGGTTATATGAAGATAGACACTCCATGGCCCTTCCCAGAGGATGAAGTGAGGGAAGTTGCCGAGTCAGCTGATAAATTACTCGTTGTGGAAATGAACCTTGGACAGATCTTCTATGAAGTTCAAAGAGTGGCTAATGGTGTTGCAATGGTCGAACTCCTTCCAAAACTGGGTGGGGAAATACATAACCCGGACGAAATAAAGGCTAAGATAGAATCCATGATCTAGGAGGATCCTCTGATGACCCTTGAAAATCCATTTCTAAAATATCTAAGAAAAGATAGGCTCCCACACATTTTCTGTGCCGGATGTGGTAACGGCATTGTGATGAACACATTCTTTAAAGGCATGGAACTTGCAAACATCGACTTCGAAAATATAGTCCTAGTATCTGGTATCGGCTGCTCTTCAAGGATCCCAGGTTATGTGAAATGCGACTCCCTCCACACAACACATGGAAGGCCAATAGCATTCGCCACAGGACTCAAACTCGGAAACCCGGAACTTGACGTTGCAGTCTTTACAGGCGACGGGGATGCGGCGGCGATCGGGGGTAACCATCTAATCCATGGCGCCAGAAGAAACATCGACCTCACAGTAATCTGTATAAACAATAACATTTATGGCATGACTGGTGGCCAAATAAGCCCAACCTCCCCACGTGGAAGTTATGGTAGCACAGCACCCTATGGGGCTACTGAAACACCCTTTGACTTGGCCAAGCTTGTGAAGGCCGCGGGGGCCAGTTATGTTGCCAGGTGGACTACAGCCCACCCTTTACAACTCGCAAATTCTATTAGAAGAGGCCTTGAAAATAAAGGATTCTCTTTTATAGAAGTGTTATCACAGTGTCCAACGTATTTCGGCCGTAAAAATCGTATGAGATCCCCTGTTGAGATGCTAAAGTGGATGAAAGAGAATAGCATAAATAGGAGGAAGGCCCTGAGGATGGAGCCAAAGGAACTGGAAGGTAAAATAATCGTGGGAGATTTTGTAAGAGAAGAGAAGGAAGAGTTAACCACTGTAATCTATGATCTCATCGAGGAGAAGTGTGGTGAAAGGTTCAGATCAATAAAATCAGCTTATAAGGGATGATTGAAGTGAGAAGAGAGATTAGGATCGCAGGTTTCGGGGGTCAAGGTGTAGTGTTGGCAGGGATAGTGATAGGGAAAGCCGCGAGTTTATATGATAAACTCCATGCCGTGCAAACACAATCATACGGCCCCGAAGCAAGAGGTGGCGCGTCAAGATCTGAAGTAGTTATAAGTGACAAGGAAATAGATTATCCAAAGGTGCGAGAACCTGACATATTCGTGGCAATGTCACATGAAGCCCTCATAACCTATTTAGATGATTTGAAGAGTGGGGCCACACTCATAGTTGACCCTGATATGATAAAGGAAGAAGAGATAAAAGATTTCATCAAGAAAAAAAAGATAAAA
>LGEU01000093.1 GCA_001507955.1 Methanobacteriaceae archaeon 41_258
TTTTATGACCTGTTGAGGTTTTAGTGGGGTTTCTTTTTCGAATGTTATTCTTGGCATGCATTTGTTGCGGAACTTTATGGTTTTTTCGAGCCATTCTTCCTTTTCCGAGTTTATATTCCCCTTTTTTAGTATTTTTAGGATGTCTTGGAGGACTTTTTTGGCGTCGCCGACGATTGGTATATCTACTTCTATGTTTTTACCTATTTCTGCTGGGTCTATGTCGATGTGTATTATTTTAGCGTTTGGTGCGAATTCTGCTATGTTCCCGGTTGTACGATCTGAGAATCTGCATCCTATTGCTATTAGGCAGTCGCATTCGTGTACTGTTAAGTTTGCGGCTTTTCTACCATGCATGCCTAGCATTCCAAGTGAGTATGGGTGGTCTTCTGGGAATGAGCCTTTCCCTAGGAGTGTTGTTGTTACTGGGGCTTTTATAATATTTGCTAACTCTTTAAGTTCTTTTGACGCGCCGGATATTATGACGCCCCCACCGGCTAATATAACAGGCCTTTTTGCGTTTAAGATAGCATCTGCAGCCTTTTTTATCTGTAGTGGGTGGCCTTTTAATGTGGGTTTATATCCTGGTAATTTAAACGGTTTGTCTATGTATTTATCTAATTCAGCTTCTTGTATATCCTTTGGAAGATCTATTACAACGGGTCCTGGTCTTCCTGTTTTTGCTATTTTGAAGCTTGATTTTATTATCCGTGGTATGTCGTTTGGGTTGGTTGGCCTGAAGCTGTGTTTTGTGATGGGCATTGTTATGCCGAGCATGTCCACTTCCTGGAATGCGTCGTTACCGATGAGTTGAGTTGCGACTTGTCCTGCTATCGCTATCAGGGGTGATGAATCCATGTAGGCTGTTGCGATTCCTGTTACGAGGTTTGTTGCCCCGGGACCTGATGTGGCCATGCATACGCCCACTTTACCTGAGGCTCTGGCATATCCATCTGCTGCATGTGCCGCGCATTGTTCATGTCTTACCAGGATGTGTTTGAGTTCTGAATCATATAGTACATCATATAATGGGAGCACCGCCCCTCCTGGATATCCGAATACTGTTTCTACTCCTTCATCTAGAAGTGCCTGGACTATTGCTTGTCCTCCGTTCATAGGAACACCTTTGAGTACACCATTTTTTATCATTATTATTAATGATATATGCTTATAATCTTGCAACTTTATATAAATAACTAAAAAATAAAACTAATCTTATTTGTTAGGAGGGGGGATTAACCCATGAAGATCTTGGTAGTGGGTACCGGAGCGCGAGAACATGCCATATGCAGATCACTAGAAGACGAAGCCGAAATTTATTCTTTCATGAGCAACAAAAATCCTGGGATAGCGCGTATCGTGAAAGGTTTCAAATTAGGAGATGAAACAGACACTGAAAAGGTTAAAAGTTTTGCAATCGAAAAAAATATTGATATGGCATTCATCGGGCCAGAAGCCCCACTAGAAAAGGGCATAGTAGATAAGCTACTCGCCGCTGAAATTGAAGCAGTAGGCCCCACAGCCGAAGCTGCCAAGATAGAAACTGACAAAGCATTCATGCGAATACTTTTCGAAAAATACAGGATACCAGGCTCACTCCAATACCGAGTATTTGACAATTACCAGGAGGTTAGCCAATTCTTGGACGAGTTTGAAGGCGAGGCTGTGGTAAAGCCTGTTGGGCTCACAGGGGGCAAAGGCGTTAAGATCGTAGGAGAACACTTAAAAGACAATGAAGAAGCGAAAAAGTATGCTAAACAGGTGATAGAGGAAAAAATCGGCGGCCAATCAAGGGTTGTTATCGAAGAAAAAGTCACTGGAGAAGAGTTCACCCTCCAAGCATTCTCTGATGGTGAAAAATTAGTCCCCATGCCAGCAGTCCAAGACCATCCACACGCATTCGAAGGCGATCAAGGACCAATAACAGGGGGCATGGGATCCTACTCAGATAAAAACGGACTATTACCATTCCTAGGAAAGAAAGAATATGACCAGGCAGTGAAAATAATGAGAAAAACCATAGAGGCTCTAAATAAGGAGGTGGGCCCATATAAGGGTATATTATATGGACAGTTTATGTTAACCCATGACGGACCACGCATTATAGAATACAACGCCCGCTTCGGAGACCCGGAAGCCATGAATGTCCTACCATTACTCGAAACTAACATGGTCAACATATGCGAAGGGATAATCAACACCAACCTAAAAACCGCCAAGTTCAAAAAATTAGCAACAGTCTGCAAATACATAGTGCCTAAGGGGTACCCTGAGAAGGGTGAAGCTGGAAAACCATTGGAAATAGATGAAAAAAGGATAAAAAGTGAGGGGGCTGACATCTATTATGCTTCAGTGAATGAAAAGGACGGTAGGATATACACGACATCATCACGGGCTGTGGCACTAGTTGCATTAGCAGAGGACATCTACACAGCAGAAAAAACATGTGAAAACGCCACAAAGTTCGTTAAAGGAGATGTATATCATCGAAGAGATATCGGGACAAGAGAACTCATCCAAAAAAGGATCAATCATATCAAACAGATAAAATAATGACATTTGGAGAATAAAAATGAGGCATTTAATATCAGTATGTGACATGAAAGGCAAAGTAGAATACCTTCTAGACCTTGCAGATAAATTCAAAAACGGTTTGATAAAAGGAAAACCATTAAAGGACAAATATATGGCTATGGTATTTGAGAAAGCCTCGACAAGGACAAGAGTATCATTTGAGGTGGGAATGAGCCAATTAGGGGGAACACCACTCTATTTATCAGCCCAGGACTTGCAACTAGGAAGAGGTGAACCCATAGCAGATACAGCACGAACGCTGAGCAGATACGTCGACGCCATAATGATAAGGGCATTCAGGCACCAAGATGTTATAGAGTTGGCTGAGAACGCATCAGTACCAGTAATTAACGGTTTAACAGATCTTGAACATCCATGCCAAACACTCGCAGACATGCAAACCATAAGGGAATATAAAGGAGATTTCAACCGCAAATTAGCATTTATAGGTGATGGTAACAACGTTTGCAATTCCCTAATTTTGATATCGGCAATCCTTGGAATGGACATTTATGTCGCTTCACCAAAGGGCTATGAACCAAATAAGGTGATAGTGAAGAAAGCTGAAGAGATTGCCCGTGGCCAATCCATGATAAAGGTAACCAATGACCCATACGAGGCCGTGGCCGGGGCTGATGTTGTCTATACTGATGTATGGGTTAGCATGGGACGTGAAAATGAAACAGAAGAAAGATTAAAAGCATTCAGACCATATCAGGTTAACAAGGATTTGATGGATCATGCGAAGGCTGACGCCATATTTATGCATTGTTTACCAGCGAAAAGAGGCCAGGAGACAACGTCTGATGTGATTGACGGTCCGAATTCAGTAGTATGGGACCAGGCAGAGAATAGGCTCCATGCACAGAAGGCTATCATGTATTGGCTAATAAGATGAGTCCCTCATCACATCATGGTAGGGGCTTCTATCCCAAGGAGTTTAAGCCCGTTTCTGATGGTTTTCTTGACCCTGTCAACTATGATGAGGCGTGCTCCCTCAAACTCTGAGCCGATTACTGGTGTGAACTTGTAGAATTTGTTAAATGCATTTGCAAGTTCTTGCAGGTATTGAGCTATTAAATGAACCCGTCTAGTTTTTGCAGATTCCTCAACAACCCACGGAAATTTAGCTAGTAATCTTATAACGTCCCTTTCTATTTCATTTGGTGACCATTTCTTTTCTATTTTAATATCATCATTAAATAAGGCTTTTTTGAGTAATTTGCATGCCCTTGCATGGGCATATTGAATTGATGCGCAGCCCATTTCAAAATTTAATGCCTCATCCCATTTGAAGACGAGATGTTTCTCTGGGGATAATTTTGCAATATAATATCTTATAGCCCCCACACCTATCTTATCGGCGATATCCTCAATTTCTTCTCTTTTTAAGTCTTTTCTTCTCTTTTTTATTTCTTTGACCGCCCGTGATTTGGCTTCATCTATGAGATCGTCCACTGATACGAAAACACCCCTACGGGTGGACATTGAACCTTCCGGGAGCGTTATGAATTCATAGAATATAACTTCTGGTTTTTTACCGCCGAGTAATTCCATGGCCGCCTCTATTTGTTTAACTGCTAATTTATGGTCAGATCCTAAAATGTCAATGACTATATCGCAATTATTTGATTTGTATAGGTGGTATGCGATGTCCCTCGTGGAGTAAAGTGAAGTGCCATCTGAGCGGGTTAATATGAGCTCTTTATCTATGCCAAAATCTTCTAAGTCTAGGTATAGGATATCATCTTCTTGGATGTAATTGGTCTTTTTCAGTTTTTCAAGGATATGTTGCACTGATCCGTCCCTTACAAATTTGCTTTCCCAGACAAATTTGTCATGTTTAATATGGAGTTCTCTGAGCGTATCTTTTATACCCTGCAGACACTTTTCAACAGCTTCTTGGAATATGGTCTTTAGTTTGCCATTTTCATAGGATCTTATAAGTTCATCAATCTCATCCTTTAATCTTGGATTCTTCTCAAGGCGCTGGTTGACCTCGAAGTATAATCTGCCGATTTTATGATCCCATTTATCCCCTGGATAATCCTCTAAGCTTTTTTCGAGACTTAGAAGACCCCATACTATCATAGCTATTTGTCTGCCCATATCATTCACATAATATTGGGTTTCAACACTATAACCTGCAAATTTAAGTATCTTTGCGAGCGAATCTCCTATAATGGCGTTTCTTATATGTCCAATGTGTAGTGGTCCGTTGGGGTTGGCAGAAGTGTGCTCTATGATGACTTTTTCATTTTTCTTGGGTGATCTGCCATAATCATCATCTATAGAATCTAATAGTTCCCTTGAAAAACTCTGATAATCTATAAAAAAGTTTATATAGGGGCCCTTTGCTTCTACCTTTTCAAAGAGGGGAGGTAAATCCACCACTTCTATTATGGTTTTGCTGATTTCAACAGGGTTCTTTTTTAATTTGCTTGCAAGTTCGAATGATATTGTTGTTGCAAGATCCCCTAGTTCGGGGCTGGGGGGTTCTTCAAACCTTATATCAACCAGAGGATAATCAAGGACCGAGAAGGCTTTTTTTAACGATTTTCTTGCCAATTTTTCCGCTACTTTTATCATTGATTCACCGTTGTTTCTATAATCCTTTTATCCACAAGGTTATGTATCCTATCTTAGGTATTATGAGGAGGTGATTGTCTATTTTGATTACGCGGGCTGTTACTTGTGATGGTCTTACCTTTTCAGGGTCTGGGACGGGATTGTTATCACCCTTGGTTATATAATATACTCCATTTTCATCCTCCTTGATATCTATAATCCTGTGTATAACAGGCTCGGGGAACCAATTAGCATTATATATTATGATATCCCCTTTTTTAACA
>LGEU01000094.1 GCA_001507955.1 Methanobacteriaceae archaeon 41_258
TAGTTTCATTTTCATGACTCTTTCATCTGGGTAACTTAACCTTTCACATATCGCCACTTTCCTGTGGGGATCCACACCATTTTCTATTAGGAATGAAGCAGTTTCACTAGGATCCTTTGAAGGTAATAAAATAGTGGGTTTTCCATTGTCGATGATATTGAATATTTCAGCATCTTTCCCACCATGTAATGTTAGGATGTCTGCATGGTTCCAAGGGAGTAAAAGTCTGGCTGCACACAATTGGATTGAACTAATACCTGGTATAACATGGACATCCACATTTATATCAAGGTCTTCAATGATTTCATTCACTGGTTTCAAAACGCCTGAGAAGCCAGGATCACCTGTTGAAATTATTGAAACTGTTTCGCCCTGAGCAGCCCTTTTAATCCCCTCTTTTAATCTTTCTCTAACATTTTCGCCATTAAATATTAACTTTTCCCCTTTTTCATCAAATAATTCTAGGATTCTTTCACTCCCAATTATTAAGTCGGATTTTTTAACTGCTTTTTGTGCTGCTGGTGTGACAAAATCATGAGATCCTGGCCCGGCACCCACAAGATATAATACCACGAGAAAATCCTCCTCTAATATTTTCCATGAAATACCCAATTTTTTATATCTACACTCATATAGTTATTAGTAGGTGAAGGAATAATAGCATTTTTTTAGTGTGTGATATGATGATAGAGATTGGAATTACAGGAAAACCTAACGTGGGTAAATCATCTTTTTTTAATGCGGCCACTCTTTCAAAGGTGGAGGTTGCATCATATCCTTTTACCACAATAGATTCGAATAGAGGAGTGGCTTATGTAACCTCACAGTGTCCATGTAATGAATTTAATGTAAAATGTGATCCTAAAAATTCTTTCTGCGAGGATGGTGTCCGTTTCATACCTGTTGAACTTATAGATGTTGCTGGTCTTGTGCCAGGAGCTCATAAAGGTAGAGGACTTGGGAACAAGTTCCTTGATGATCTTAGACAGGCCCAGGCTTTTCTTCATGTGGTGGATGCTTCAGGTTCTACAGATGAAGAAGGAAAGTCAACAGAACCTGGAAGTTATGATCCCCTCAAAGATGTTGAATTTCTTGAAAAAGAGATTTTAATGTGGCTTTATGGTATAATAGATAAGAATTGGGATCGGCTCATTCGAAAAGCATCCTCTGAGAAGATAGATATGGTGAAGATTATCCACGAACAATTTTCTGGTATAGGTATAAGTGTAGAGGATGTTATCGAAGCTTCAAGAAAACTTGGAAAAGACTCATGGGATAGAGATGATATCCTTGTATTTGTAAAAGAGCTACTTAAAATTGCAAAACCGAGACTTATAGTTGCAAATAAAGCAGACCTGCCAACTTCAAAAGAAAACATAAAGAGATTAATGAAAAAATATCCTAATGTAGTCCCAGCATCCGCAGAGGCGGAACTTGCATTAAAGAGGGCGGCCCAGGCAGGTTTAATAGAGTATAAGCCAGGTGACAGTGATTTTAAGATATTAGATGAGGGTAAGCTTACAAAAAGGCAATTAAATGCGCTAGAATATATAAGAGAGAATGTTTTAAATGTTTATGGCAGTACTGGTGTGCAAGAGGCTCTTAATAGAGCGGTATTCAATCTACTTGACATGATAGTTGTCTATCCTGTAGAAGATGAGCATAAATTATCTGACAAGGATGGTAACATATTACCAGATGCATTCCTCATCCCTAGAGGTTCAAAACCGCGCGACCTTGCATATCTCATACATACTGAAATAGGAGATTCATTCATGCATGCGATAGATGCAAGGAAAAAAATGAGAATATCATCAGATTATACACTTCAGGATGGTGACATAATAACCATAATATGTAAATAGAAAGGGAAGAATCCATCTAAATCGTAAATATGATACATCAACTGCCTGAAGAAGAAGTTTTCAAGAAAATAGGAACATCAAAGGATGGGTTAAGTTCCTCAGAAGCCGAAAAACGCTTAAAAGAATATGGACCCAACAAATTAAAAGAAGTTAAAAAAAAGCCCATAATATTCAATTTCTTGGAAAACTTATACAACCTTTTAGCCTTGGTTCTATGGGCAGCTAGTTTTCTCGCCTTTATATCAGACACGCCTCAATTAGGGGTTGCTATAATCGCCGTTATTATCATCAATGCCATTTTTAGTTTCTGGCAAGAATATGAGGCTGAAAAGGCTGCTGAAGCGCTTAAAAAGATCTTGCCATTAAAGACGAAGGTTATAAGGGATGGTGTGGAAACAGAAGTTTCAGCTGAGAACGTTGTACCAGGAGATCTTTTAATCTTGGAGGAAGGGGACAACGTACCAGCAGATGCAAGACTCATAGAAGCACATGAACTAAAGGTTGACAATTCAACATTAACAGGGGAATCCAAGCCCGTGAGGAAAGTATCCCATCCAATAACAGAATATGATAACTATGTTGAAATACCTAACCTAGTATTTGCAGGTACAAGCATAACCTCTGGTTCGGGAAAGGCAATAGTATATCGTACCGGTGAAAGCACAGAATTCAGTAAAATAGCCGCATTAACACAGGAAGTGAAAGAGGAGCCAAGTCCATTACAAAAACAAATATCAAGGGTTGCAAGGATAATAGCAATTATAGCAATCCTCATGGGCACAACATTATTCTTCGTGAACCTCTATATTGTTAAATTACCTCTCAGTTTAGCATTTATCTTTGCAATAGGTTTAACAGTGGCTAACGTACCCGAAGGACTACTACCAACTGTTACATTATCCCTGGCAACTTCTGCTCGTAAAATGATAAAGGAAAATGCTCTTATAAAAAGATTATCCAGTGTCGAAACCCTTGGTTCCACCACCATCATATGCACAGATAAAACAGGCACACTAACCCGCAACCAAATGACGGTCCGCAAAGTATGGGTGCCCTATAAGATAATCGATGTAACAGGTACAGGCTATGAACCAAAGGGCGAATTCATATGGAATGGTAAATTCCTCACCCACAAGGATATCCGTGAAATAAAATTGCTCATGCGAGCCGCCTCATTCTGTAATGACGCGGAACTAATACCACCAGACGATGAAAACAGAGAATGGCGTATCATAGGAGACCCCACAGAGGCTGCTTTACTCGTAGCCGCGAAAAAGATAGGCTTTGACCGTGACAAACAAATGGAAAAAATGCCAAGGATAACCGAAATCCCATTCGATCCCAAAAGGAAAATGATGACATCAATCCACCAAAAACCCCAGAAAAAAGTTGCATATGTGAAAGGAGCCCCCAAAAAGCTGATATCGCTTTGCGATCAAATATCTGTCGATGGAAAACCAAAAATCCTAACAGAGGAAGAAAAAAAGAAAATAATAAAAGTCCATGACGAACTCGCATCTCAGGGACTTAGAATACTTGCAATGGCCTACAGGAACCTACCAGACGAACTAGAAGATTATAGACCAGAAAATATTGAAAGAAACCTAGTATTTGTAGGGATGACAGCACTTCAAGATCCGCCACGTGAGAATGTTAAAGAGGCTGTTATAGAATGTAAAAAAGCAGGCATAAGAATAATCATGATAACAGGCGACTACGGTTTAACAGCAGCAGCCATAGCAAAGGAAATAGGAATAGTCCAAGATGATAATTATAAAGTAATAAAAGGTAAAGAACTTGACGAATTATCCGATAATGAACTTAAAGAGCTCCTGAAAACGGAAAAAAGTATAATATTCGCAAGGACCATCCCCAAACATAAAATGCGCATAGCAAAAGTTTTAGAAGACGAGGAAGAGATTGTGACCATGACAGGAGATGGGGTTAACGATGCACCAGCACTCAAGAAAGCTGATATAGGTGTTGCAATGGGAAGCGGTACAGATGTGGCCAGGGAAGCGGCTGACATGGTACTAATAGATGATAATTTCGCCACAATCGTAAAAGCAGTTAAAGAAGGACGCACAATTTATGAAAATATCAGGAAGTTTATAACATATATCTTTTCCCACGAAACCGCTGAAATAGTACCATTCATTCTAATGGTCCTACTTGGGATACCACTCCCCATAACTGTAATGCAAATACTTGCAATAGACCTTGGAACAGATACTCTACCTGCTCTGGCTCTTGGTAGGGGCCCCCCTGAAGCTGATGTCATGGAGAAACCTCCAAGACCACCCCATGAGAGATTATTAAACCTCCCTGTCATATTCCGCGGATATTTATTTATTGGAGTTATAGAGGCCATCCTTGTAATGTCAGGTTACTTCTGGGTGCTCCATAACGGGGGCTGGACACTAGGAAAACCTTTAAGTTTCACAGATCTGCTCTATCTCAAAGCCACTACAATGGTATTCGCAGGTATAGTCATGGCTCAGATAGGCAACCTTTTAACATGCCAGACTATGAGATCATCAGTTTTTGAAATTGGATTATTTAAAAATCGTTGGATCATCTGGGGGATACTATTTGAGCTTATCATCCTCTCATCTATCATCTATGTTCCTCAACTCCAACCCATATTTGGAACCACACCCCTTGGATTTAAGGAGTGGGCTTACCTGATATCATTTATACCTATAGTTTTCATGGCAGATGAAATCCGGAAACTCGTTTTCAGACATTTTTCATAACTACTCCTGGAATAATGGAAACTTCATGAGAGACTAACGGAAGAAACTAAAAGCTGTCACAATTAGGAAATTTTGCGTCTTCGCATTGGAGTTTTCACTTGATGTAGCTGGGGGTCAACCCTCCATCATATTTTACTATAAGCGTTCCATTTTCATCTGTATATTGGATTTGCTCGCTTCCATGAGAAGTGGGAGATGTATTCTCTTGACTTGAATCGGTTACTTGGCTTGAACTAGCACCCTGACTGCTCTCCTGGCTTGAACTAACCCCTTGACCCCCACCTCCTTGAGTGGGTTCAGATTTATTTATGCTAGTTTTGTTAACTGTTAATGTTGTTCTGAGTGTTTGCTTGGAAAAATGCATATCCAGCAATATAGAGATTATAGTCTTTAATTCAATGTCTATGGTCACACTTTTTAGATCATTTCCAATTGACTGGCAAAAGGAACCTTGCAGCCTTCAAGAAGTTTTATTTCATCGTTGCTTGCATAGACTCCCCGCGCTTGCAAGGGGGATAAAATAAGAGTGGGAAAAGTTTAAAATTGAGTGGGGGTATGTCGTCTAAGCTATATAATATAGCCCCATGCCTTAAGAGAAATAGGATGAGGTCTTGTACACGAGGAGGATGGATCACTTCAGAATATTAAGGTATCTACTATTGAAACAATTTGTAGTGCCTGTTCCAATGTTTGGGCGTATGGTTCGAAAGCATATGTTTCATATATTATTGAGGGTATACCTGCCTTGTTTAAAGGTATGGTAACATATTCTGCGCTAGTTGATGTTGGGGGTGTGTA
>LGEU01000095.1 GCA_001507955.1 Methanobacteriaceae archaeon 41_258
CAGACAACAAGAGGCTCTTCCCCATTTTCAAGGAGGATACCTTGCCATGATAACATACAAAAACTTTAAAATTCAAGTATGTGAAAATGTTTACACTCCAGCGGAAGACACGTTCTTACTCGCAGATAACCTTAAAGTAAAGGAGGGTGATGATGTTCTCGAAATTGGGACGGGAACTGGCCTAGTAGCCATAGTCGCCGCTGAAAAGGCTAATGTAACAGCCACCGATATAAACCCCCATGCCATTGAATGTACAGGGAAAAACGCCAAAATCAACAATGCAAAAATAAGAATATTACAGGGAGATCTTTTCGAACCTGTTAAAGGCGAAAAATTTGATGTTATATTATTTAATGCACCGTATCTTCCAAGTTCAGATGAAGATTTGACAGGTGCAATCATAGACAAGGCCTGGGACGGGGGAGAAGATGGGAGAATCATAATAGACCGGTTTATCAAGGAAGTTAAAACTCACCTAAGAGATGGTGGTAAAGTCCAGCTGGTGCAGTCATCACTTTCAAACATAGAAAAAACAATGCAAAAATTAAAGGATATGGGATTCCATGTAGGGATCACAGCCTCCGAGAGATTCTTCTATGAGGACATAGTGGTTATAACCGCAGAATTACCATGATAGTATACCATCAAATACTAGGATGGCATCACCCTCCATATAAGCGCCTATCTTATTGCCCATTTTATAAGTTTGGATTTTAAGTTCACCACCAGGAAGATGAACAAGGACCTTATCATCCAATTTTCCAATCCTTTTACCTGCAATAACCGTCGCCGTGGCCCCGGTCCCACAAGCTAATGTAGGTCCAACACCACGCTCCCATGTAACCATATCAATCTCTGATGGGCTTAATACTTCAACGAAATGTACATTGATCCTCTCTGGGAAAACGGGATGATTTTCTATGAGGGGTCCGAGTCCTTCCAAGTCCACAGATTCTAAATCATCCACGAATATGATTGCATGCGGATTACCCACATTAACTGCTGTAAGTTTTATTTCTTGGTCATCAACCTCGAGATACTCTTCTATAAACTCATCCTTAACTGATTTCATCGGTATCTCAGCTGTTTTAAAGGTTGCGAGTCCCATGTCTACACGTGCAGAGACCACCACCCCCTTATCAATGTTCAAATCCACGACTTTAAGGCCTGCTAGGGTTTCTATTTTGAGTTTCTTTTTTCTTATGATGGCATTATCATATACGAACTTGGCAAAGCATCTTATACCATTACCGCACATTTCTGCCTCGCTTCCATCAGCATTGAATACTCTGAACCTTATATCACCCTCTCCTGTTGCGGGTTCTATGAATATGACGCCATCGGCTCCGATGGAGAATCTTCGCCGACAAACTTCTGATACAAAATCTGGTTTCTCATTCTCGCCTATACACTCTGCTCTACTCTCATCCACAATTATATAGTCGTTACCTAGGGCATGCATTTTAGAAAATAGTATCATCCTTGGCATTCTCTCCACCTGTTATTCTATTTTAGGAATCTTGGGGGCACCACCTGCTTGTTTATAAGATCCGAAAAGTCTTCTCTTTCCCTTATGATCTCAGCTTTACCATCTTTCACAAGAATCTCCGCTGGTCTAGGCCTTGAATTATATTGTGATGCCATGGAAAATGCATATGCACCAGCATCCAATATTGCTAATAGGTCCCCTTCTTCAAGTTTTGGAAGTTTTCTGTCCCTTGCAAAAAGGTCGCCTGATTCACATAAATTGCCTGCTATATCAATCTCCTCTGCTGGTTTTTCATTTGCTTTATTTGCCACGATTATATGATGGTATGAACCATACATCACAGGCCTTACCAGGGTGTTAAAACCTGCATCAACACCAGCAAATTTTCTGTAACTTTCTTTTATGGTGTTAACCCTTGTTAGTAGATAGGCAGCATCCCCCACTATATATCTTCCAGGTTCAAGGTACATGGCGGGTTCTCCAAGGGAATGTTCTTCTAATTTTTCCATGAAGAGGCCTGTTATCTTCTCAGCAAATCTTTTGATATCTAATGGTTCTTCATTTGGATGATAAGGTATGCCAAGGCCACCTCCAAAATCTATGAATTCGAATTCTATCCCCGTGGCCTTTGATACTTTGCCTGCTATGTCCATGAGTCTCTCAACGGCCAACATGAAGGGTTCCGGGTCGAGTATCCCCGAGCCTATATGTGCATGGATTCCTATCGGTTGGAAACCAAGTTCTTGGGCCAAACTGTAAAGTTCAGCAGCCTCTTCTTCCATTATCCCAAATTTACTAAGTTCTCCCCCGGTTATGCAATGTTCGTGGTGTCCCGCGCCTACCCTAGGATTTATCCTAAATGATATTCTAATATTCTCTGGATCTGTTATCTTTGAGAGTCTTAGAAGCTGCGATTTTGAATCAATATTTATCATAACCTCTGATTCGACTGCGAAGAGTATTTCATCGTCTCTAAGATTATTACCAGTGTATAGGATCTTTTCTGGTTCGAAACCTGCGAGTAGGGCCATGTATATTTCACCTGGGGAAACGGCATCGATTCCACTGCCCTCATCTTCAAGTATTTTTAAAATTGTGAGGTTAGTGTTCGCCTTGCACGCATATAATATCTGGAAATTGGGATAATATCGTGTGAAGGCCCTATGGAGTCTTTGGTAGTTTTCTCTTATGCGCATTTCATCTATGACATAAAGTGGTGTGTCATAGTTTCTTGCAAGTTCTACCGCATCTGCTCCACCAATTGACAAGTGACCTTTATCATTAACCTTAACATTTAACATGATGAACCTCCCTAAGATATTTTTTGGAGTTTTGGGAAGATGAAACCATATATAGTAGTTGTTAGGGGGCTTATACTAGAAGATAATAGGATATTATTACTTAAAAGATCAGCGAATTCTAGGACGAATCCAGGATTATGGGAGCTCCCCGGGGGTAAAATGTTAGATGGGGAAACACTTGATAGGACATTGGAGAGGGAAATTTATGAGGAAACTGGCCTTAAAGTATGTCCTATAAGGGTTCTTGGCGCTTTTCAACAGGAATTCCCATTTAAGGTTTCTGTGAATATTATCTTCCAGGTTAGAGTTAGAGGTGGCGTTTTAAGGTTAAGTGATGAACATGAGGCATATAAATGGGTGGATGAAATCAACAATCTCAAGGTTTCTCCATGGCTTGCAGAGTTTAAGAAGTTTTATGGATTGAAGTGAAAACATTATCTAGGACTTCGACGACCTTATCTATTTCATCTTTTTTTATTATGAGCGGTGGTACGAGTCTTATAACCTTGTCGGCCGTGCAATTTATAAGCACTCCCATCTTTCTGGCCTCATCCACTATTTTATCGCATTTTATTGTGAGTTCAACACCTAACATTAAACCATACCCTCTCACATCCTGTATGATATCATGTTCATCCATTAGATCCTCTAGGCGCCCCTTAAAGTATCCGCCCAATCTCCTGGCATTTTCTGGTAAATTCTCACCGACTATAACCTCTATGGCCGCTATGGCAGCCGCACAGCCCAATGGATTACCTCCAAATGTTGATCCATGATCTCCTGGCTCGAATGCTGATGCCACTTCACCATTCGCTAATATGGCACCTATAGGATAGCCTCCCCCCATGGCCTTGGCTACTGTTGTTATATCAGGTTGTATGCCAAAAAGTTCTGAGGCGAACATTGCCCCTGTCCTGCCAAAGCCTGTTTGAACCTCATCAAGTATGAACAGGATATCGTTTTCTCTTGCAAGTGCTTGAACATCTTCTAGGTAACCTTCTGGTGGGACCACAACTCCTCCTTCGCCTTGTATGGCTTCTAGGATTATGGCTGCTGTATCATCTGTTATGGCTTCCGCCATGGCTTGGATGTCACCATAGGGCACATGCTTAAAACCTGGGGGTAATGGTTTAAATGGTTCCTTGTACTTGTCCTGTCCAGTTGCTGTTACAGTTGCAAGTGTCCTTCCATGGAATGAATTCTCAGCAGCTATTATCTCACCTTTGCCTGTATATTTCCTTGCGAGTTTTATAGCGCCCTCGTTGGCTTCAGCTCCACTATTTGCAAAGAATACCTTGTCATGGGGTGAAATTGAGGTGAGTAGCTTAGCTAATTCAACTTGCTCTTTGTTATAGTATATGTTGGAACAGTGTATAAGTTTCTGTGCTTGGTGACAGATGGCAACTGCAACCCTTGGATGTGCATGCCCTATATTGTTCACTGCAACACCTGCAAAACAGTCAACGTACTCGTTACCATCTATGTCCCAGACGCGAACTCCTTTACCATGTGAAATGACTATGGGTTGGCGAGAATAAGTTTGCATGATATACTTTTTTTCAAGTTCAATTATCTCATCAGCATCCATAATATACACCCCATAGGATCCCCCATAAGCTGAGGGGGAGCTTATCATAAGATTATCTTCTTGAAATATTTATAGAGTGGGTGTTCCTTGTTGATAGTATCTAATAGAATCCCTTGAATCTTATATGATGGATGGGATCCTTCAGACGTCTTAATAATATAACCCTTTTCTACATCTTCCACTTTAAGAATCTTGTCATTTATTATTACATTTTCACCCTTTTTAAATCCTGAAGATTTTTCTCTGACTACCATAAATCCATTAAGTTCGGGTTTCTTCATGATAAAGATTTTAGCTTCAAAGCCCTTTTCATGGATCCTCTGTAGGATCCTGTGGAGGAAATCCTCATCCCTTTCTTCTATTATATAAAACTTGATGGCATCATCAAGGGCTTCTCTCATCCTAACCCATGCATCAGCTTCTCTACACCCTATCCTGTCACGTGTGACGCGTTGGGGGCACCTCCAACAATACTTCTCATCCAAAGACTTGAGAAGTTTCTGATAGGATCTAACACACTTAGATTTGAACTCTTGGATCGTCTCTTTTATCATCAGACTCCCCCAAGTATTCCAGATTTTCTCGCATAATTATAAAGGTATAATTGCACATAACCTGCGTATTCACCGAACTCGTCCCTTGCAAAATCCCTCAGATGCTTATAATCAACCTTGAAAAGGTGTTCCATTATCCTTTGGATCCACACATCAACAGGGAATGCTTCAAGTTTCCTAAAACCATAAAGTAAGATGCAATCCGCAACTTTCGGCCCGACCCCTGGCAACTCCAAAAGTAAACGGAATGCCTCATCATAGTCCATACCATCTAACTTTATCCTAGTTATCTTTTTAGATGTTCCAATGATATACTTTGCACGGTATCCTAAA
>LGEU01000096.1 GCA_001507955.1 Methanobacteriaceae archaeon 41_258
ATCTTCAGAGAAGCCGTGCCCGTATTCCAAGATTATGGTTTTATAAATTTCATGTTCGGTTGGGAATGGGCGCCCTCAGATGGAGAATATGGCGTATTTACAATGATAGTAGGATCCTTGTGCATCACCTTCCTTTCACTTGCCATTGCGGTTCCCTTCTCCTTTTTATGCGCAATTTTCATGGCAGAACTAGCACCCCAATTCATGAGAAGGATACTCAAACCCGTCATTGAAACCCTAGCAGCCATACCATCCGTCGTATACGGATTCTTCGGACTCATAGTTTTAGTACCACTCGTAAGAACACATATAGGAGGCACGGGCTTCGGCATACTCACAGCCTCATTGATACTTGCCATCATGATAATGCCCACCATAATAAGCGTATCAGAGGATGCGATCAAATCAGTTCCAATCGAATACAAGGAAGCATCACTCGCCCTGGGAGCAACCCATTGGCAGACGATAAGACATGTAATAGTGCCAGCCGCAATACCAGGTATAATCACATCCATTATACTTGCAATGGGAAGAGCCATTGGCGAAACATTAGCAGTTATCATGGTAGCTGGTAACGTGCCACAAATCCCAAGTTCAATACTAGACCCTGTAAGGGCATTAACATCAAACATAGCCCTTGAGATGGGATATGCAACAGGATTGCATTACAGCGCACTCTTCGGGACAGCCGTAATATTATTTATAGTCATCATGATATTACTGGTAATTGCCAACTACTTCCACTACAAGAAAAAGATTGTAGTCGGAGGAGGATACCTATAGGTGATCAGAATGTCATTCAAGCTTATTTCACCTAAAACCGTCCAGAAAATAATGAATGGAGTATTATGGGCCTCCGGGATATTCACAATAATAATACTCATAGTGATCATAGGCTATATACTCCTCAAGGGTTTGCCAGCAGTTAACCTTGAATTCCTATTAGCGGAGCCAATAGAATCTGGTAGAGCTGGTGGTATCGCCCCAATGATAGTATCAAGCATCTACGTGACATTATTGGCTGTTTTGATCGCAACACCCCTTGGTGTTGGAGCTGCAGTTTACATGGCGGAATATGCTGGTGAAACACAGATAGTTAAATTCATAAAATTTGGGGCTGAGACATTAGCATCAATACCCTCAATAGTCTTCGGATTATTTGGATTGTCATTTTTTGTTATATTCCTCGGACTTGGATGGTCCCTCTTCTCAGGGGGTCTTGTACTCGCGCTCATGGCTTTACCCACAATATTTCAAGTGGCTGTAGTGTCTATTGAGAGCGTGCCACGATCCTACAGGGAAGCAAGCTGGGCGTTAGGCGCTACTAATTGGGAAACAATCTATAGGGTTGTGATACCCGCGGCAATGCCGGGCATAGTCACGGGGGTTATATTAGGGATGGCTAGGGCCATATCAGAGGCGGCGGCGGTAATGTTTGTTGTTGGATCCGCGCTTTCAATGCCAATTTCCATTTTTGACCCTGGAAGACCGCTTCCATTACACTTATATGTGCTTGCCACAGAGGGACTTTCCCTTAAAAATGCTTATGGGACTGCGGCCGTCCTTGTGATAATGGTCCTTATAATCACTGTCACTACCAATACTCTTGTTGAAAGGTACAGGAGGAAGATGATGGGGCGATGACCATGTACAGGATTGAAGTTGAAGACTTAAACGTTTATTTTGGTGAAGACCACATTTTAAAGGATATAAACTTGAAGATACCTAAGAATACTGTGACGGCGCTCATAGGCCCATCTGGTTGTGGTAAATCAACTTTCATAAGAACCCTTAACAGGATGAATGATGTTATACCCGGTTTCCGTCATGAGGGTCATGTTTATTTAGATGGGAAGGATATCTATGATCCTGATGTTGACGTGGTTGAATTAAGGAAAAAGATTGGTATGGTCTTCCAAAAGCCGAATCCCTTCCCAAAGTCTGTATTTGAGAATGTTGCTTATGGTCTTCGCGTTCATGGCATCACTGACAAGGACGTGATAGAGAATAGGGTGGTGGAAAGTTTAAAAGCGGCTGCCTTATGGGATGAAGTTAAAGATAAACTAGATCAAACAGCTCTTAGTCTCTCAGGAGGACAGCAACAGCGCCTATGTATTGCTAGGACAATAGCAATAGAACCAGAGGTAATATTAATGGATGAGCCATGTTCTGCATTGGATCCTATTTCAACCACTAAGATTGAGGACTTGATACACAAATTAAAGCGCAAATTCACCATAATAATAGTGACGCACAACATGCAACAAGCCACAAGAGTCTCAAAGTATACAGCATTCTTTTTAAATGGTGAAATTGTTGAAAGCGGCTTGACAGAGAAGATATTCGTAGAACCACAAGATAAAAGGACAGAGGAATACATAACCGGCAGGTTTGGATAATTTTTCGGGTTTCTAGGAGGTATTTTATGGAAAAAAAATATCCGAGAATACTCTTCAGAAAAAGGTTAAAAGATTTGAGAAAAGATGTGGAAAAAATAGCCCAGAAAACCCTTGAAACGCATAAAAAATCTACAAACCTCTTATTCGATTTCGACAAAAAGAGAATGGAAGAAGTAATATCAGCTAGCAAAGAAATAGATGACATGGTGTTCAACCTCGAAAGGAAATGTATAAGTTTAATAGCCGCAGAACAGCCAGTTGCAAAGGATCTGAGATTTATAGAAGCTTGTATAAAAGTTGGAAGCCACCTTAAAAGGATAGGATACCTTGCAGCTGATATAGCGAAATATTCCGAGAACATAAAAGATGAGGAAATACCCAAAAAACCCCTGGAAAATCTCATGCACATGGTAGACTTTGTCCAGATGATGCTCTCCAAGGGGGTATATTCATTCCTTGATCAAAACTTAGAAATGGCAAAAGAACTCAGACACGATGATGATAAAGTAGATGACTTATTTGACCAGACACTAGAACATGTAACCATTAGCATGTTCAAAGATAAAGAAGCGATCAATTACCTTGTGAATCTATTATTTATAGCAAGATTCCTTGAAAGAGTGGCTGACAGGGCTGTGAGTATAGCTGATAGGACAATATTCATGATAACCTGCGAAAAACTATAATATCAAAAAGCAAAAAAATTAAATATGGGGCGGCGACTATTAGCCCCCTCCATTCGTGTTTTCATTTTAGGACGGCAGTGGCATGTCTTGAAGCCCAACATTGTATGCAAACGCCAATAGGTAATCCTGCGGTATGAGTGTGTGCAGTTTCTATCTTAACGTCTAATGCGGTCGTTTTACCACCAAGCCCCATTGGACCAATACCAGTCCTATTTATTTCCTCGAGTATACTCTCTTCTAGTTCTGCTATTTCCTTGTTTTTGTTTCGTTCCCCAATTTTTTTAAGTAAAGCTTTTTTGGCAAGTTTTAGTGCGAGATCTGAAGATCCACCAACACCCACCCCTACGATTATGGGGGGGCATGGTTTACCACCCGCTCTAATCACGGTTTCAATCACGAAATCTTTAACACTTTCAAGGCCCTCACTGGGGAGTCCCATTCTTAACCTGTTATTATTCTCCGAGCCAAAACCCTTTGGCATGACCGCTATTTCAAGAAAATCAGTATCTACTAATTCCAAATCTATCTGTGGGATCATTTTACCAGTGTTATCCCCGGTATTCTCCCTCGAAATAGGGTCCACAACATTAGGCCTTAACGGGACTTGGGAGGTTGCCAGTTTAACCCCTTCTCTGATCCCTTCATAGAGTTTTTCAACCTTAACATTACCCATTTTCACAAATACTATAGGAAGTCCAGTGTCTTGACATATTGGTACCCTTTTTTTCTTGGCGATTTTGATATTTTCTAGGATGGCCTTCAAATTTAATAATGCTATTTCATCCTCCTCTTCTCGAAGGGCTTTTTTGAGGGCTGATTCAACATCTGCGGGTAATGTTGTCACAGCCTCCTTGAAAAGTTGGCATACTGTTTCTTTGACTTTTTCTTGGCCGATCATGGGTTTCCCCGAGCCTATAACTGGATTAGGTCCTTGATTTTCCTAAGTTCAGTTGCTAGTTTATCCCTTTTTGTGGATAGTAGATCCTCTGAACTTTCTATTAAAGCTTCAGTGGGACAAGCTGTGATACAGAGTGGTTTTTCGTATTCTATGCATAGGTCGCATTTATGTGGGGTTCCATGTTCGTCAATGTAAATGGCGCCTATTGGGCAGGCGTCTCTGCAGAGTCCGCAACCTATACATTTATTCTCGTCGATTATAATGGCGCCGTCTTTTTCTATTATGGCGCCTTCTGGGCAGATGTTGAGGCAGGGGGCTTTTTCTGGGGCGCAGTGCATGCAGAAGATTGGCACTCCGTTCAGTAATTTGATGGCGTTCCTTGGGCATATCCTTTCACATTTTAGGCATTCGTCGCATAATTCTGGGCTTAAGATCAATTCTCTCATTGTCATAGCCCCCCCTATTTTAGTTTTTCCTCGGCTTTTTTAGTTGTTTTGATCAAGTTTAGGATTTCTGGTTCTGGTTTGGTTATTCCCGCCATTTTTGCTATGTGTTGTTCTTGTTTTTCTAGTTTTAGTTTTTCGGTGTCTATGAGTGCTAGAGCTCTTTTTGAGCATGCTTTTATACAAGCTGGGGTGTCTAGGTCTGGGCATTGGTTGCATTTATGGGCTTTTCTGTCTGATAGTATGATGGCGCCGAATGGGCATACTACCATGCAGAGTCCGCAGCCTATGCATCTTTCAAGGTCTATGGTTTCGTTGATGGCATCTGTGGGGCAGATTGCTTTGCATGGCGCATCCTCGCATTGTTGGCATATAATAGGATAATAAACCCCGTTTATTTCACGTATGATTATCCTTGGAGCTTCATAGAGTCTTTGGCAGGCTTCTTCACAGTCTTTGCAGCCGTCGCATAATTCTGGTTGGCTTAGGATTTTTTTCAACTTTTTATCCTCCACTCTATATTCTAAGCTCTGCACATATATTGTCAATATACTCTTGTATCTTGGCTTTCTCCTGCTCCTTTAAGTGTTTGAATCTTCTCTGCGCATCTAAGTATTCTGTGACTGGTTTTCTCTGGATTGGCCTGTAGGTTATCCTGAATTCTCCCTCTTCTATCTCGTATAATAACCAAGCGCCTGTTTCTACTGCGAGTCTTCCAATTTCTATTGTCTTGGATGGGTCGAATCCCCATCCAGTTGTACAAGGCTGATGTAAGT
>LGEU01000097.1 GCA_001507955.1 Methanobacteriaceae archaeon 41_258
ACACAGCAACAGCAAAAATACTGGGAATATATGCAAGCCTACCATTCTAGGCTCCCTATACGCCCCCCCACAATTCCTTTTTTTATTTTATTATTATTTCAACCCTAAGATCAGAACCTTTTTTTAGGTCTTCTATCAGTTCTCTTTTAAGGTCACAAGCGGCTTTATCAGCTTTTATCATTAAAGTTCTGTCACAAATATAATCGCTTTTACGACACACCATATCCCTTGGATGATCCAAAGTCAAATTTGGATGGCCCCTACCACTTATTTCATCCTTTGCATTTTCTGTTTTTAATATAACTTTGATCTTGGCATTTTTATTTGCAATCGCCTTTTTAAATTCCCTTGGAAAATCTTTCATGGAAGTTGACGAACTAACACCTATAATACAATCAGCTGTTTTCCCAATTTCTTCATCCATTGTGATCTCAAATGTAGACTTATGCTTTGAAGTTACATTAGGATGGCCCCTAGCATAAAATACATATTTCATGGTATCACATCTTAAACATAAAGTTCTAAGGACTAGGCTGAGCCAGAGTTCGCCTGCTGGCCTGCGAAGATTCATCTTAAACATAAAGTTCTAAGGACTAGGCTGATAATGATGAGGGGAACTTATTGTCTAATTATTAGAGTTGGAGAGACCTCATATTTAAATGTTGGCAGGCTTGGTAGAGTTAAAATGGAACGTGGATACTATGTATATGTTGGTTCGGCTTTAAATTCATTAGAGGCTAGGATCAGAAGGCATCTTTCAGATGATAAGAAGATTCGTTGGCATATTGATTATCTTCTAGCCCATGAAAATACAATAATAGAGGATGTGATATTCACAGCAGATAAAAGACGGCTCGAATGTTTGATCTCTAATGGATTAGAAAATCATGGGTCCATTGAAGGTTTCGGATGTTCTGATTGTAGGTGCAGATCCCATTTACACTACTATGAGAGTTTTGAGGTTGCGATGAATGCGATTTTAAATGTTATGAAAGAATTAGGCGCCGAGGTTATGTTCCTTAAAGATCTGAAGCCCTTTTTTTAAGTTCTTTGAAGAATTCTTCAAATTCGTCCATGGCAAGGGGCTCTGGTACTGTGAAATCCTCGTTTTCATAGATTCTCTCAGCAAGCTCATGATAAACCATAGCCTGTTTTGAATCTGGAAATTTTTCTATAACTGTCATGGCTTCGATTTCGCTTTCAGGTACAAGTTCGCTCTTAGGTATAACCCCTATAACCTTCGATCCTATCCTCTCTGCGAATGATCCCACGATCCTTGTCTCGTCCTTGATACCTTTACAGTTGCAGATTATCCCACCAAGTCTGCTTTTAAGCTTCTTTATACCCTTAGCTATATTATTAGCCGCGTAGAGTGACATGTATTCCCCAGATGTTACAATGTAGACTTCATCTGCAAATTCTTCCCTTAATGGTACTGCGAAGCCCCCACATACAACATCACCAAGCACATCATATATGATGATATCAAATGATTCCTCGAAGAC
Organism: Methanobacteriaceae archaeon 41_258; assembly: GCA_001507955.1. Taxonomy (GTDB): domain Archaea; phylum Methanobacteriota; class Methanobacteria; order Methanobacteriales; family DSM-23052; genus Methanothermobacter_A. Next base: position 1,506 of record LGEU01000097.1, read on the forward strand.
GCCAAGTCTTTCAAGAAGATTCATGGCAACTATAACCCCGCGGCCGGCGCAGCCAACCCCCGGCTCGGGGCCGCCACTCTCGACACATGATATATCATTATAACCTTTGTATACCACCTCCTCGGGATTGGGTTCTTTGTTTTCCCTTAAAATAGATAGTACTGTGGGTATCCTTGAACCATATAATGTCCTTGTAGTGTCGGCTTTGGGGTCGCAGCCTATAACCAGTACATTATATTTTTGGGAGTAGGATGCTGCTATGTTGGCGACGATAGTCGATTTACCGATACCGCCTTTTCCATAAATTGCTATCTTTTTTGTCAATGGAGGGACCTCACAGATTCTATGTTTTTACTAGTGCCCCTATAATATCGCCTCTTGTGATTATGCCCATGAGGTTGCCTTCATCGTCTACTACTGGCAATCTTTTTATTTTATGTTTGTCCATGAGTTCAGCAGCATCTGATACTGATTGGCCTGGTCTTATTGTGATGGGTTTTCGCGTCATTATCTCATCAACTAATGTTACTGCAGCCTTTTTTAGCCCTTTCACTATCTCATCATATTCATGTTTCATTCTAATGGGCAATTCTATGAGGTCCAATGGTGAGGGGAGTATTAAGTTTAATTTGGGGGAATGGACTTCGATGAGTCTTATGATGTCTCCTTCACTTAATATGCCAACTAATCTGTTGTTTTTGTCTATGACCGGGGCGCCGCTTATCCTATTCTCCCTTAATATTCTAGCGGCTTCTTCTATCTTCATGTCGTTTTTGATTGTTATAACATTTTTTTGCATTGCATCTTCTACCTTTATCAAATTTATCACCTTACCCTCTTTTCACTCTCTTGTATATAAGGTCTCCGGGCCTTACTCTATCTGTTACTTTGACCCCAACTCTACATTTCTCTGCTTTTTTAACGTTTTTTCCATTTATCTGTAAGGATTCCACTTTCTCAGTTAATGAACCCGTAGTTTTCCCCTGGATTATTATCTCATCTCCTATTTCGAGTTTGTCCCAGAGTCTGATTTCTGCCGCCCCTGCTTTTCTGTAATAGTTTAAGACTTGGCCTATGTCCCTTTTAACATACTTAGCTTGGTTCTGTGGGGGTCCTTGTTTCGGCCTGTTAAAGTAGAATCCTTCGTCGAATCCTCTGTTGAATACTTTTTTAAGTTCACTTATCCATTCTTTTTTGAATTTCCATGACCCCTTGAGGTGAGTGTCTATGGCTTCCCTGTAAACACGTGTTACTGTTGCAACATAATCTGCTGGTCTTGCCCTTCCCTCGATTTTGAGGGCATGTATCCCAGTATCAATAAGGGATGGTATGTGTTTTATCATGCAAAGATCCTTTGGACTTAGAATATAACTTTGGATATTCCCTTGGCCAGCTTCTACTATTAGTGTTTCATCATCCTCTGATATTATTTTCCATGCTTTTCTGCATGGTTGGAGGCATTCCCCATGATTTGCACTTCTATTATAAAGGTAATAGCTTAGGAGGCAGCGCCCGGATATTGCCATGCAGAGGGCTCCGTGGACGAAAACCTCAACCTCTAATGGGGATTTCCCCGCGATTTCTTTTATCTCGTCAAGTGAAAGCTCCCTTGATAATATAACCCTCTTGGCTCCTAGCTTCTTGAGCATGTTTAAACTTCTAGTATTTGATATATTGGCTTGGACGCTTACATGGACGTCTAATCCATTATCAACGGCCAGGTCAATGGCCCCAAGATCTGATACTATCAGAGCATCTACTTCAAAATTGTGTAGTGATGGTAGTTTCGATTCTAGGTCCTTAAGGTCTTTGTCCTTGAGTATGGTGTTCGTGCAAACATACACCCTCGCATTATTGTCATGGATTATCCTAGCAGCCTCTTTTATCTCCTCCAAGCTGAAATTGGATACGTTAGCACGAAGGTTACAGCCTTCCATGCCAATATAGATTGCATCAGCACCATTTTTAAGGGCTGCGGAGATTGAGGGGAAATCTCTAGCAGGTGCTAAAAGTTCAACCATAGGAACCTCACCAGTGGGGGGATAGTCATATTCCACGTTTTAATGGTGTTGGAGTGGGGTATTCTCCATCAAGGCATCCTGTGCAAAGGTCTTCTTTGCTGATGCCAATAGCCTCCACTAGGGATTTTATGCTCAAATAGCCTAGGGAATCAACGCCTAATATGTCCCTTATCTGTTCGATTGTTCTATTGGATGCTAAAAGTTCTTCTTTTGTTGCCATTGCAATACCATAATAGCAAGGTGATGTTATAGGGGGGCATCCTATCCTAAGGTGTATTTCACGTGCTCCAGCCTCTTTTAGAACGTCTATGAGAGCCTTTGATGTTGTGCCCCTGACTATACTATCATCTATGAGGACTATCCTTTTGCCTTTGAGTTCTGATTTTATGGGGTTCATCTTGAGTTTAACTGCTGTTTCTCTTTCTTCCTGAGTTGGCATGATGAATGTACGGCCCACGTAACGGTTCTTTATAAGGCCTTCACCATAGGGTATCCCTGATTCTCGTGAGTAGCCTATTGCAGCTGTTATGGCCGAGTCTGGTACTGGCATTACAACATCTACATCTGCCGGGTGTTCCCTGTGGAGTGCTCTTCCTATTTCTAGTCTTACTTCATAGACGTTTCTGCCGTCGATGATACTGTCTGGTCGTGCGAAGTATACATATTCAAACATGCAGTGGGCTCTTCTCATCTTCTCGGAGCCTTTGATAATATGTGACTCTTCATTGTTTAGATGGATTATTTCCCCTGGTTGAACGTCCCTTCGGTATTCGGCGCCTATAACATCGAATGCCACGCTTTCGGATGCCACCATCCTAGTACCATCCTTTTCTGCCAATGCTAATGGTTTTATTCCTAGGGGGTCTCTTACAGCATATAATTCATGGTTGAAGAGGATTACGAGGGAATATGATCCTATGAGATGCTTCGATGTCCTTTCGATGGCTTTTATCATGTTGTTGTCTTTTCGGTATTCCCTCCTGATCAGGTGACTGATAACTTCAGAATCTGTGGTCGATTTGAAGGTATAGCCTCCCTTTTCCAATTCTCTTCGAAGTTCCCAAGAATTTACTATGTCACCATTATGTGCTATGGCGATATCTAAACCGTCAATTCTACTATGGAATGGTTGTGAATTTTCTATCCTGGACTTTCCAGTTGTGGAGTATCTCACATGGCCGATTCCAATGTTCCCTTTGAGTTTTTTCAATTTTTTGCCGTTGAAGACCTCATATACTAATCCCATTCCCTTGTGTGTGTAGAATCTTTTGCCATTGGAAGTTGATATTCCTGCCGATTCTTGTCCACGGTGTTGAAGGGCGTAGAGTCCATAGTAGAGGTGGGGGGCTATATTCTTGTTTTTGTCAGGGGAGTATATGCCCACAATACCACATTTGTCCTTCACTTTAGATTCTCCCCCCCACACGCCCTATTCCTCTGTCTTGCTCATTAAAAATAGGATTGTCCTTATGGTTCTCAGACAAGTTATCGCATCCTCTTTTGAGGGTGCTGCAATATAACCTTGTCCTATGATTAGTTTTTCAGTTTTAAGAGTATCCGCTACTTTTACAATCT
>LGEU01000098.1 GCA_001507955.1 Methanobacteriaceae archaeon 41_258
CCAAGTGGCGGTTCAGGAAGTCAGATGCCATTCTATGCACTAGCAGGGATCATAGCCATAGTAGCGCTCATAGGCACTGGTTACTTCCTTGGAGGGCACGGAAAACTATAATGGAAGAGATGATATCCTTCCACAATAAACTGTGCCCTTCCTAAAAACTTTTTTTAATTATTGCGGATGGAGGGTCCTCCCTTCCAGAGGGGGAGAAAAATAAAAACCCAAAAAATACTATTCATGTGGGATATTCTGGTACATCATTGTCTATGATGTGGGGGTCTCTGTAAAATGGGGTTTTCGACACCATGAAAGCAGAATCAGAAAACCTCCTTCCGTAAAAGAAGAGTAGTTCACGGGAATCGATAAAAATGAGAAAAAAGTCACTACATGTTTCAAGTAAGTGAATAAAGGTTATTTTCATCAATCTACTCGTAGAGGTCAAACTCCCCCCCACAAATTTTTATATATTGGGAATGCAAAAAAATAACATTATCAAGTTAGAGGGAGGTTTTTTGTGAAAAAGTTTTTGCCAATCCTAATATTAGTGGTTGTGGCTTTTGCATTTGGCTGCACAGGGGTTTCTGAAAAGACTTTTTCAGGAGATGGTATAACATTCCAGTACCCTGGAACTTGGGAGAACAAATCCATAAGTGAGTTGGAGGCTTCTATTCCTATTTTAGAATATGGAGCAGCAAGTGTTATAGCATACCTTGGGAACGATACAGAAGAATTTGCCGTGTTAAAATTAACAGCAACAAGTGGTGGTTATGTGAGATCACCAAGTGAATGGTTACAGATAACGGAATCATCATTTGAACCTTCACAGATCATATCAAAAGATGAAAGTATAAAAGTGGCTGGCAAAGACGCTGCACTCCTCCAATACCGAGAGGGGGGCAAGTATTTTACCATGGTACATATAAAAATAGATGAAAGCAAAGGATACCAATTATATTATAGTAGTCCGCAAAGTGATTTGGCCACACTCAAGAAAATAATAGAAAGCTTTAAGATATCCTAACATTCTCTTTTTTATGTTACAACACAATAATTTTAGGGATCTATAAAATCCGGGGGTATAATTTTGGGGGTGCCTTATAATGAACTTGAAAATCGTATGAAACGTTTCAGGGCTGAGATGGACAAGAAAGACCCCCAATGGGAGATTGCAGTGATTTTCACCAAAATAGACCAATATTATTTCACTGGGACTATGCAAGATGGCATATTAGTCATACCAGCTGATGATGATCCAACATTTTGGGTAAGGCGCAGCTACGAACGTGCTTTAGAAGAATCTAAATTTAAGGATATAAGACACATGAATACTTTCCGCGATATTAGCCAAACATTTGAAAAGATACCAGATACAATATACCTTGAAACAGAAGCAATGCCCTTGGCACTATATGAAAGATTCACAAAATACTTCCCAATCAAAGAGTATAAGAAAGCAGATCGTATTATAGGAATGCTAAGAGCCATAAAAAGCAAATATGAGCTCCGAATAATGAGAAAATCTGGTAAAATACACCAGCACATACTAGAAGAGATCGTGCCAGAACTATTATATGAGGGTATGAGTGAAGCCGAACTTGGAGCAGAACTTTTCCAGATCATGATAGAAGAAGGATACCATGGCATCACACGATTCGGAATGTTCGACACAGAAATGTTACTCGGACACATAGGATTCGGCGACACACCACTCTACCCATCTTACTTCAACGGAGCCAGCGGAAACCGAGGGCTGTCACCAGCAGCTCCACTGCTCGGAAGTCGCCAGCGCAAACTAAAAAAAGGCGATCTCGTTTATGTGGACATAGGCTTCGGAATAGAAGGCTATCATACAGACAAGACAATGACATACATCTTCAAAGGGGAAATACCCGAAAAGGCAGAGAAAGCCCACAATAAATGCCTAGAAATCCAGGAAAAAATCTCCAAGATGCTAAAACCGGGGACAAGCCCCGCAGGAATCTATAAGACGATAATGGATGGACTCGATGACGAGTTCAGAAAAAATTTCATGGGTTTTGGAGAAAATCAGGTAAAATTCTTGGGTCACGGTATAGGCCTTGTGATTGATGAAGTGCCAGTAATCGCTGAAAAATTCAAGGATCCATTGGAGGAGAACATGACATTAGCAATAGAACCGAAGAAAGGCATCCAAGGCGTGGGGATGGTTGGAACCGAAAACACTTTTATAGTGACAAGGAAAGGCGGGAAATGTATCACAGGAGAGAATCCAGGCCTCATCCCAACCACCTAGATATCCTGTAATCCCCTTTTTTCACCATTTTCCCTGTTCTTGACTTTTTTGGGCTTTTTCAAGGATAATCTTGTGGATTGTTATGGCGAATGTAATTCAAAGTTCGATCCTTATCTCCACCCTCCCCCTTTTTGTGATATTGAAATGGTTTACCCTTTGAGGCGATCTTATATGACTGTGAAGCCTCCACATAACCTATTTCTGCAAGGTTCACCCTCCATATGATTATCACTTAAAGATTATCATCTAAAGCTTGTTGGCAAATCTTTACAAAGATAATTCAGCCCACAATTAATATTTTGGCAAAGTGTAAAAACTTTGGATTACCATGTCCATAAAAAAGTTTCACGATCGAAGCAATAAATTCCCCTTCTAAAAAGAATCTTTTGAACAACAACATTACCACAATTATCCTAGATCTCACAAAAAGTTTTTTTTACAGAGCCCGGCTTTTCGATATAATACCAAATTTTTCATAGAAAATCTATGCATTTTTAGATTCGATTCTTTTTACAATCGAGCATACCCTATTTTCCTATTGAAACACCAGAAGGAAGTGTATTGAAGGACTATAGAAAGTATAGAAAATCATTTAAAGTATTACATACACAAATATGGTAAGGTGATATTATGGTAAGTGTTACAAGCAAGTATCAAGTAACGATCCCTAAAGAAGTGCGTGAAGATCTTAAAATCCGCGCAGGGGACAAAGTAGTCTTCATAAAAGACAAAGAAGGGAAATGGAGGCTCATGAAATTTGAAAAACTAGCAGAGAGGATAATAGAATCGTCAAAAGATATAGAGAAGACCGTGAAAGAATCAAGGAAAGGTTTTGAAAGGGGTATAAGAAGAAATCTCAAATCTTTAAAATAAGTCTAGGTGATCATAGTGAAAATACTCATAGATACCAATGTTTTCAATAACAAGAGATTTTGTAACTGGCTCTTGAATTCAGAAAAACAAAAATATTTACCATCAATCGCTTACATGGAGTTCCTATACCATCAAATAAAGAAAGGGAATACGGAATCCATGGTAAACACGTTCCTAAAAGAAATGAATGTTAAGATTGTCCCATTCGGAAAAAATGAGGCAAAAAAAGCCGTGGCAAACGCTCTTGGCAATTGGGATTTCAGCGAAAATGCTAGAGATTATGCCATAGGCGGCACAGCACTCTCATTAAATGCAAAATTAATCACAAACAACAAAAAACACTTTAAATGGATGAAAAATGTCATAACACCCGAGGAATTCCTCAAACAAGATAAAGAGACATCAACAGATCAACCCTCTCATTAGATCCCAAAAAAAAAAAAGGAAAGAAGACTACTCACAAGTAATTTACCCTAAGTAAATTATCATAAACCCCCACCAAAAAATCCAGAAGACACCATCAAAAGAAAGTGACAAACTCTTTCCTCCCCCACCAGAGTAAAAAGGGGATTCAATAAAAATTTCGTCTCAACAATTGCATACTATTCCAAATTTCAAAAACCTTGGAAAAAGGCAACCCACAAAGGTTAAAGTTCTAGCAGAAAGTTAATGCAATCCAAACACCAACATAATGTGCTATGATTATAACAGCTAATGCTATAATCACGTGCTCCGCTATTATCCTCCAAGGGTTCCTTTTCTGTTCCCTAGCGATCTGAAAACTGAATATTCCCAAGAGGAACAAACCCCAAAGAATATTCACAATAACCGCAACTGATAAATTGAACAATAAAAGTGGGACGATAAAAGTTAAAGCGAAAACAAACTTAGACAAGAAAGTGGCCAAGGTCGACTCCCATATCTCCCTCGTGGTATGCCTATCCTCAGCTTCTTCAGAAACATGGATACCCAGCGCATCAGAAAGAGCGTCAGCAACTGCTATCGTTAATATACCACCAATAACCACAAACCTAGAATGCGTCCCAGAATTCAAACCCACCATCAAACCCAAGGTTGTGAGTACAGCAGAAGTTAAACCAAAACTAAACCCAGCCCTTAATGAATGCCTCATCATACAAAAACAATATCTCGCTCCAAGTTTATAAAATTAGCATTCCAATTTTGCCAAAAAAATTCCCATACCCCAATCCAGAATCTAAGATAATTATTATCCAAAAAAAATTATACAATGTGATGGGGGGTTTTCATGTCCACTATTAAGATAATTTCATGGAACGTTAATGGTCTGAGGGCAGCATACCGTAAAGGCTTCCTTGACTGGTTCCTCACAGAAAAACCTGACATATTATGTTTACAGGAGATAAAAGCAAACCACGGGCAAATCCCGAGAAAATTGAGGCATGTTGAAGGTTACAGTACATTTTTCACACCAGCCCAGAGAAAAGGTTACAGTGGAGTTGCCATATACACCAAAATCAAACCCACAAGCTTGAGGGAAGGATTCGGACTAAAAAAATTCGACATCGAAGGCCGAATCCAAATAGCAGAATTTGAAAAATTCCTACTATACAACATATACTTCCCAAATGGTAAAATGTCCGAAGAACGCCTCAAATACAAACTAGACTTCTATGATGCATTTCTCAAAGACGTGAACCGCGAAAGAGATTCAGGACATAACATAATAATCTGCGGCGATTTCAACACCGCTCACAAGGAGATAGACCTCGCAAGGCCAAAGGAAAACAGTAACGTCTCAGGGTTCCTACCGGTTGAAAGGGCTTGGATCGACACTTTCATCGAAAACGGTTACATCGACACGTTCAGAGCATTCAACAAAGAACCCGGCCAATACACATGGTGGAGTTACAGGACAAGAGCCCGTGAAAGAAACGTTGGATGGAGACTAGACTACTTCTTCGTTAACAAAGAATT
>LGEU01000099.1 GCA_001507955.1 Methanobacteriaceae archaeon 41_258
AATTGTATGATGATATTTTTTTCCTTATACAATTATTTGAAGAGGAGTTAAGGAAGAGCACATTATATTTCGCATGGGTTGAAGGACAGGACATAATCCCTGAAAAACCTTCATCATTAACTAGAAGGGTATCCAAGGCGCTTTTTGGCAGCAACCTACTAATCTTGTTTATTATCTTCCTTTTCATTAATATTATATTGTTCATCCTATTTGGGTTATATGCAGTTATCATAATCTTGCTTATGCAGCTTTCCATCATATTATTATCTGACAAACTATTTTCGATAATGGGTGAATGGCAGATAACACCTGAAAACCCTTTTTGTCATATACTCATGTACCAGCTGCCGGGTAGGGATCTTAAGTTTTTCAAGGAATTCTGCGGGGATCTTCTGATTAATATAAAAAAGGAGATCTATGATAAGTCTCTTGCGTTAGGCGAACCACCCACTTGCGAGCTTGGGAGGGAAGTTCTCAGAAAATATGGTTTCGAATGCACACCCTTAAATGAAAAATCGAAGATAATAAACGTTTATGATCTCGTCAAGTCTGCAGCTTCCAAGTTCGGGATACCAACACCCAAGATAATAATATCTAATACCATGCTCCCTAATGCCGCTGCCACAGGCCCTAATCCGCACAGAGGCCTTATACTTTTAACAACAGGCATTTTAACCCGTTTGGATGATGAAGAGTTGCTTAGTGTCATAGGTCATGAGTTAGCCCATCTTATGGGCAGAGACCCCATAATACTCTTCAGTATAATCGCTGGGGAATTTATATTAAGGTTGACTGTGCTTTTACCTATTGTAGCCGTGGCACCATTATTGTATGTGATTGTCATATTTTGGCTGATATTCTTCGTGGCGAAAATTTTCGAAGCCCGGGCAGATCTTCTATCCGCAATTGTTATCGGCAAGCCCGATAAGCTTGCAATGGCATTGCAGAAAATAGGGTATAGGAGATCTGAAGGGGGTGGTGATGGGATATTCTCATGGATTTCATGGGATCCCCATCCACCATTATATTTCAGGATAAAGAGGTTGAAGAACCTTAAAATTATAAAAGTTGAAAGTCCATTCCTTAAATCTGCGAAGGATGTTATTCATGGTTTCATAGATTCCATCAGATCCTCTTGAGGAGTTTTTCAATGTTGAGTTTGTTAAAATCCCATGAATCCCTCATCCCATACCTCCTGGCCATGAATTCAACATCCTCCCTGTTCAAGACATGATAGAACAGATCCTCTGATTTCTCCACCCCGGGATCTATAATCTTCTCTAATTCAAGTATGGCCTCCTTCAGGATCTTCTCAGCTCCTGGGCTCTTAAGGAGTCTTTTAATAAGCTCTGATTGTTCTGGTGGATTGTAATCAAAGAATCTTTTCAGGTGTTTCTGTTGGGATATAAACTTGTATATGATTATTAGTTTATCCTGCAATTCCTTGGCTTCAATTCTATTTAACATTAGAGCCCCCCATGCTTGGGTGTTTTTTATTATCCTTTTAACAATATAATGTATAGGGAGGGGATGCTATTTGTATCGTTTGGAACTTGACCGTACAATTTGTGTTTCTTGTGGTACCTGTATTGATATTTGCCCTGAAGTTTTTGAATTTGCCGATGACGGGCTATCATCGATAAAAGGTGTTGAACTCGCGAACTTGCAAGAATTAGATATGGATGATCCGCTATGCACTATAGATGCCATGGAAAATTGTCCAAGTGGGGCTATAAACGTCCATGGAGGATGATGGGGTGATCAGAGCCTCATATTTCACCATACCAGAGTTCACTTTTGAATCCGGTGAAACACTAAAAAACCTTAGAGTAGAATATACTTGTATAGGAACCCCAAGGGTCGACCCTGATGGCTTTATCACTAATGGTCTTCTCCACATACATGGATGGAGTGGGGACTATTCATCAGTAAAAAGGCTGCTACCTCTAATAGGAGAGGGCAAACCCCTAGATAGTTTCTTTATAATAGCCCCAACATCTTTAGGATCCCCCGGATCAAGTTCGCCTTCAACAACCGGCCTCGGAGCCGAATTTCCCCAGTATACCATCAAGGACATGGTTAATTTCCACTATGAGTTTATCAGGCAAAAATTCAAGATTCGGAAACTTAAGGGTATTATCGGCGCGTCCATGGGGGGTTTCCAGGCTCTGGAATGGGGTGTGTCCTATCCAGATTTCATGGATTTCCTAGTGTTACTAGTTACAACATTCAAGGTTAGGGGCATTAATTATGCCATCTTTGAATACATGAACAGGCTCATCAAAGCAGATCCAACCTATAAAAGTGGAAAATACGAAAAAAATCCCAGTTTGGGGGCTTGCCTCGCTTCAATGTTCATGTACCTTTATGGATTTTCAAGAGAATACTATAACAGTCTAGATAATAGGGAACTTCAAGCTTCAATGATAAAAGCCGGGAAAGAAGGCGTGGAACTTGATGCAAATGATATCATATGGAGGAACAATGCCGCCATGGGATTCAACCTAGAAGATCAACTAGGGAATATTAGGGCAGATACATTAGTTGTGGGTATTAGACAGGATCAGTACTTCCCACCCTCCACTGATACCATTCCACTTTCAAATATGATCAAAAATTCAAAGACTATAATCTATGATTCAATCTGTGGGCATCTTGGCGTGAACGAACTTGAAAAAATCCAAGAGGAACTTGGAAGGTTCATAGGATCCCATTCTATCAATTAGGGGATGAGTATGAAGGTTAAAATTGTCGATTTCGGCTTTGATAGGGGAAAATCCCTAAATTATATAAGATATCTTGTATTTGGACTTGAAAGAAGTTTAGTGGAAAAACTCGCAGGGAAACTTGAAGAAGAAACAGAGATACAAGATGACAAATTATTGATAACAGTCTATTACGAGGACAAATACTATCCTCTCGGCTCGGAGGAGGCTGAAACCCGCCTTGAGGATTTCATCGCAAGAGAGGAGATAGAAATGACAGTTTATCTTTCAAGCCTCCTTGAAGATTGAATCCTCCACGTGACGGGGTGTTCATCCCATGAAACTAGATGAAAGGTACAATTTTGGTGATTATCTTTATGAGAGGGATTATTGGATTGTATTCTTGTCACCGAACCAGGGAAATCTTGGAAGCTGTGTCGTGGTCCTGAAAAGGAGAGAAGAATTCTTGAGTAATATAAAGGAAAATGAATGGATTGAATTACGCATTATCATAAAAGAGCTTGAAAACGCCGTTAAGAGAGCTTTTGGCGCCACATTATTCAATTGGGGGTTTTTGATGAACACATTCTATCGCGAGAATAGTCCCCCACCATGGCTTCACTGTCACTTCATTCCAAGATATGATCACAAAGTTGAACTTAATGGGGAGATATTTGAGGATCCATACTTTGGTTACATGAGACCATGGGGTCCTATTAAAATATCCAAGAGAACCCGAAAGATTATAAAAGAAAAAATACTTGAAAATATAGGATAATATCATTTGAGTTTTTCTAGTTTTTCCTTGAATTCCTTTCTGTGCCTCTTTTCCTCATCTATTATATGCCTCAGAACCCCCACAACCTCTTCATCATCTATCAACTTTACATGTTTCTCATATTTCCTTATACCCTCCGTTTCTTTTTGTATTTGCACCCTAAGAGCCTCTTTAACGTCTTCTTCCATATATTCTATTTTTCCATGTTCCATTGATGGTCTACCACCCCTCTTTGTTATTAAATCGGCAAGCCACCACATGTGCCTCATTTCATCCGCTGCAGCACCCTCTATTAATCTGCTTATCTCACAATCATCTATTATAAAAGCGTTATAAGTGTACAACATTGTGGCTTCAAGTTCTCCTTTAAAATCCAAGTTTAAAAGTTTTATTACTTCCAGATTATCCATGAGTATTCACCCCCCCAGACTGTGGAAACCATGCAACCCCAACCTTATTATACTGGGCTTCGGGAAGGAGTTTACCCCCACGCCTATTGTGGTCTTATCCATTCACTGGCAGGTTCACCCCCTCCTCTGTCCTCACAGACCCCCCCATGGGGCTGCCCTCAAAATATATTGTATCTGAACTATTATAAAACTACCTAACCCCCCCGAATGTGGGGGGTCTATGCAAGCAACGGAAGGACAAACCCATAGAGGTGAGATTTTTTGGGTGGATTAAGCAAAGTTTTGTTCTACGCGGCGCTTTGAAACTAATAAAATTTAAATCCCCCCAGCTAAACTGAGAAAAATAAATGCATTAGCTTTGATTTATCCCCTCATAATGGGGTGGATGAAAAAACTTAATCTGCGTTGGCTTATAATTTCAACCCCCCACCACATACATCATGGTAATATTATTGTCTTATATGTTGCAAATGCAACCCCTTGCCAATCTTTCTTCAGCTTTTGCACTTTGGGTTCATGCAAACATTTATCCCATTACCTAGAATCGCCATCTAGTATTCTCCAACATTCCATCGCTGGCTAAGCCCCCCAGTTCCATGTTGTGTGCACACCAAATAGAAAATTATATTAATCATGCCCATAGGATGTGAGGACCGCCCTCTTAAATTGCCCACAGAAAAAAAATCCCCAACCTATAGGGAAAAATTCATCGGATGATTACACAGAATTTAAACCAAAGAAACATTCTCTGCAGCATCCCCCATGTAATTCTAACTTAAAACATGCACCTAATCCAGATTAATGTAAACTCTCATCATGGATCCCCATTTTCCATATCCATATTGCAGGTATTGAAATGTTTAAAGCTTTGAAGAGTCCAACTTCGCTTGTTCTGGTTTTTATGTCATTGCAGATATTGAAAAGAGGAGTCAAGTTTTTTCGAGATCAAAGAGGTTAGTTGTTAAGGAAGATAATTATTGTAGGCGAGTATTAAACTTCTCCTATAAAAAAAGGAGGGGGGAATTAAACCCATACCATTTTTTTGGCGGATGTTAATCCTCCAAGGACTAGAAGAATAGAAATTATTATCCCTGCCAGTGGCGAGCCTGTT
>LGEU01000100.1 GCA_001507955.1 Methanobacteriaceae archaeon 41_258
AGATCCAGCTTCCCAGAACCTATGTGTATTTAAACTAACATCTGATAAAATTAATCTTTGTGATAATATGCAGATCATAGAATTCAAAGCTCATATGATCAAAGAACTTGTGAAAAGATCATCACCAAATATTGATAATGTGACGGAACCTGTTAAAACCATAATTGACGAGGTTAGGAAAGATGGTGATGAAGCCCTCAGGAAATTCACAAAGAAATTCGATGGCGCGGACATCAAAAACTTCAAAGTTACAGGAGAAGAAATAGAGGAAAGCTATAAGCAAATAGATGAAAGTGTGAAAAACGCATTGGATATGGCAGCTGCGAACATCGAAAAATTCCACAAACTACAACTCCCAAACCAATGGCTAAAGAAGATAAACAAGGGTATAATCGGAGGTCAAATTATAAGAGCAATTAAGAACGTGGGCTGCTACATACCAGGAGGGAGAGCAGTTTATCCTTCCACAGCCCTCATGACAATAATACCCGCCAAAATCGCTGGAGTTAAAAGGATAATCTGCTGCACCCCACCAGGCAAGGACGGAACAGTGAATGAAGCCACACTCGTAGCAGCTGACATGGCAGGGGCAGATGAAATATACAAAGTCGGGGGTGTTCAGGCCATAGCCGCCATGGCCTATGGAACTGAAACCATAGACCCTGTTGACAAGATAGTAGGACCTGGCAACATATTCGTGGCAGCAGCTAAGAAATTGGTCTATGGGGATGTAGACATTGATTTTATCGCAGGCCCTTCAGAGGTTCTTATAATAGCTGATGAAGAAGCTAACCCGGAATATGTGGCGGTGGAGATGATCGCCCAAGCCGAACACGACCCAGAGGCGGCCTCAGTACTTGTAACACCATCAAGGAGTCTTGGAGAGAAAGTTTATAATATCCTAGAGGATAAGATTAAATATGCTAAAAGGGGCGAGATTATAAGAAAGTCCCTTGAAGAGTATGGTAGGATAATCATCGTAGATGATCTTGAGGAGGCCGTTTATTTCAGTAATGAATATGCCCCTGAGCACCTTATAATAATGACCAAGGCCCCTGAGATTTTATTAGATGAGATTGAAAATGCGGGGTCCATATTCCTTGGGGAATTAACATCAGTTTCTGCGGGAGATTATGGTTCGGGGACTAACCATGTACTGCCCACCAGTGGATGTGCAAGAATGTACTCAGGATTATCAACAGAATCCTTCCTGAAAAAACCCACAGTACAGATATTATCAGAGGAGGGTCTTAAGACCCTCGAAGATATTGTAATTCCACTCGCAGAATACGAAGGACTCTACGCACATGCTGAATCCTTTAAAAAGAGACTTATGAGGTGACAACTATGCTTGATAGGAGATATTCAAAGGAAATCATACCATCACTTGACGGATCCCAGACTATCCTCATGGGCTGGGTGCATGAAATAAGAGACCTTGGAGGGATAATATTCATACTACTCAGGGACAGGGAAGGCATAATACAAGTCACTGCTCCAAGTAAAAAAACATCAAAAGAACTTTTCAAAAAATTAAGAAAACTGAAAAAAGAATATGTTATAGAAGTCCAGGGGACGGTCAAAAAATCCCCCAAAGCTCCAAGAGGCGTTGAAATAATACCCTCCAATGTAAAAGTCCTGGCCGAATCACAGCAACCATTACCACTTGATCCCACAGGGAAAGTTAAAGCCGAACTTGACACAAGACTAGACTCAAGATTCCTAGACCTTAGAAGACCCGAGATAAGCGCAATATTCAAGATAAAAAGCAAAATGCTACACTTTGTGAGGGTTTTCCTCGAAAAGGAAGGTTTTATTGAGATAAACACTCCTAAGTTGGTTGCTTCAGCAACCGAAGGCGGTACAGAACTATTCCCCATAACATACTTCGAAAGGGAAGCCTTCCTAGGCCAAAGCCCACAACTTTACAAACAGATGATGATGGCAAGCGGCCTCGACAAAGTTTATGAAATAGCACCCATATTCAGAGCAGAAGAACATGACACCCCCAGACACTTAAACGAGGTCATATCCATTGATATAGAAGCGGCTTTCATGAACCATGAAGATGTCATGAAAATACTCGAAAAACTCATCGTAAAGGTCATAAAAGACGTCAAGAGACATTGCAAGGACGAACTCGAAATCCTAGGCAGAGAACTTGAAACCCCAAAACTACCATTCGAGAGACTAGAATATGAAGAAGTCGTGGAAATAGTCAACTCAAGTGGAGTCCACCTCAAACATGGGGAAGACCTCTCAAGGGCCGCTGAAAAAGCCCTGGGCGAGACAATGCCTGGGTATTATTTTATAAAATCTTGGCCAACGAATATAAAACCATTCTATGTAATGCCGAAGGAGGATGATCCAAACAAGAGTTACGCCTTCGACCTCATGTACAGGGACCTTGAAGTATCCTCCGGTGCCATGAGAGTCCATGAACACGACCTCCTAGTTGAAAGGATTAAAAGACAAGGATTAAACCCCATATCATTCAAAAGTTATCTTTCAGCCTTCAAATATGGCATGCCGCCACATGCAGGTTGGGGTCTTGGAGCTGAGAGATTCACCATGGCACTATTAGATATCAAAAATATTAGAGAAACCGTATTATTCCCAAGGGATAGGAGAAGATTAACCCCATAAAGTGATTTGATGATGGGCGCCTCCACAAAAGAAGGAAAAAAAATCGCTGAAAAAAGTAGGAAGATAGTGAAAAAGCTTATAAAAGACAAGATAGAAGGGTTATCCCCAGAGGAAGCTGCGATCATAGAGAGGATAGTTCACTCCACAGCCGACCCAGAATATGCTGATATCACTAGGATGAGCCAAGATTTCATACCCAAGACCATAAAAGTCCTAAGAGACCTCGAAGATATACTAGTAGATGTTGAGATGGTGAAAGCGGGAATATCCTATGATGGAAAAATCAAATGTTATATAAATCATCCAAATGTTATAAAGAGGGCTAAGGATAAAAACATGACTAGAGCAGCCGCTGCAATGGAATACGCGGCCTCAAAGGACTTCAATGGGGTTGTGATAGTGGGTAATGCGCCAACCGCACTCCTAAAGGTGATAAAATTGACAAAGAGTGGTATGGGTGTTAAATCTATAATAGGAGTGCCTGTTGGTTTTGTAGGCGCCGCTGAATCCAAAAAACTCCTCACAAGAACAAACATACCCTACCTTACAACTTCTGGTCCGAAGGGTGGGACGCCAGTTGCAGTGGCGGCCGCAAACGCCTTAATAAACCTCACAAAAAAAGGGGAGGAATATTAGATGATATCAGAGAACTTGTTTAAAGAAGCCCTTGAAGTCCTGCCTGGTGGTGTGAGCTCACCAGTAAGAAGATTCGAACCATACCCCTTCTTCGCCAATAAGGGTGAAGGGTGCATGCTCTATGACATGGATGGTAACCGTTACATAGATTATTGTCTAGCCTATGGTCCCCTCATCCTTGGACACGCTCCAGAGAAGGTTACAAGTGCAGTCTGCGAACAAATTAAAAAGGGCAGCACGTATGGCACGCCAACCAGGGCGGAATTGGAACTTGCAAAACTTGTCATAGAAAGGGTTCCGTCCGTTGAGATGATAAGGTTTGTAAATTCGGGTACAGAGGCTACAATGGCCGCGATAAGGCTTGCAAGGGCATTCACTGGCAAGGATAAAATAATCAAGTTTGAGGGTGCATATCATGGAGCCCATGATTATGTATTGGTAAAACCAGGATCTGGCGCGGCAGCAACCCCCGATTCACCAGGCATACCCAAAGATACGACAAGAAACACTATATTAGCGCCTTTCAATGATGAAGAAGCAGTTACAAATATAATAGAAAAGAATGACAATATCGCAGCAATACTAGTAGAGCCTGTGATGGCTAATATAGGATGTATAGAACCAGAGGACGGCTACCTAAGATTTTTGAGGGAAATAACAAGTGAAAATGGTATACTCTTAATATTTGACGAAGTTATCACCGGTTTCAGGATAGCCCCTGGAGGTGCCCAAGAATACTTTAATATACCAGCAGACCTTGTAACCTATGGGAAAATCATAGGAGGAGGATTCCCCATGGGTGCCATTGCAGGTCCTCGAAGACTAATGGAACATATATCACCTGCAGGTGATGTTTATCAAGCCGGCACATTCAATGGCAATCCTGTATCGGTAACTGCGGGTATAGTAACCCTCAAGGAATTGACAGAGGATCTCTATAAGGAGCTTAACAAGAAAGGTGAAATGGTAAGAAAGGGCATAAGGGATATCCTAGAGGATAACGGTTTGGAATTTTATCTGGCAGGATTATCTTCAATGTTCCAAGTCTACTTCACCCAAGGGAAAGTTAAGGATTATAGTAGTGCCAAGACAGCTGACCTAGAAATATTCAAAAAGTATTTTCATGGACTACTTAAGGGTGGGGTATTCGTGCCACCCTCACAATTTGAGTGCTGTTTTATCTCAGCAGCTCACAGGAAAGAAGATCTTAACACGACATTAGAGGTGATAGAAGAATCCATTAAAAGGGCTGTGAAATCCCCATAGGGTGCCTTTGCAATGTTTATTGTTTAAGTTTTTCGAATCCGATGTATGTTAAGAATTCTACAACGGAAGTTTGTGGGACTACAATGATATTTCCCTGGGCATTTTGCTGGATAGCTTCATCCACCAAGATCATGAATTTATCCCTATCTTTTGTAGCGTCTATTATGGCATTTATGAGGGATTTCACGGCATCCCCACGGGTGTATCCGGTTTTCTGCTCTTCTCTTAGGAAGTATATTGAATTGCCTGAAACATGACCTTGCCCTTCCACATATACTGGTCCCATCCTCGCCAAGATCGCATCAACGGCCTCTGGTGTTACTATAACTACAACATCTGTTTTTTTACCAGTATTATATTCCACTATTTCTTGGGCGAGCTTCGC
>LGEU01000101.1 GCA_001507955.1 Methanobacteriaceae archaeon 41_258
AAATCTTTGAAGTATTCTTGGGCTTTTGGAGCGGCATCTGGCATCTTATCCGCAACATTTAATCTTGAAAGTGGAGCAACCCTGTATACACCATCTGGGTAGCCTAGGTCCTTTATGTATGGGAATTTAAGCCATGAGTATGGTTTGACGTGTTCTGCCATCGTATCTGCATAGTCTGCTGGTTTGAATTCCCTGAAGAGGTTGCCCTCCTTGTCTTTGATTCTTACAATGCCATCGTAAACGTCCCACACACCATCCTTCACTAGACCTGTGTGGTATGTTTCGATGACGCCTAGTGAGTTTACAAGGTCTATGTTCTCCTCGAATATTGGTATTGCAAGTTCTAGTGTCTCCTCCGCAAGTTCAACACACCTTTTAGCCTTCTCTAATAGGTCCTTTTGTGTTTCATCATCGAGTTCTGATGTTATACCGCCTGGTGTGAATGTTGTTGGGTGTATAGGCCTTGCACCAGTGGCTGTTACAAGGTCTAGGGCATTCTTACGTAATTCTATTGCCTTGAGTGCGATGTCTGGTGAATCCTTCACTATCTGGAAAACGTTTCTTGTTGCCCTGTCCTTTCCTGCTATGAAGTCAGGGGCTGCGAGGAAGTAGAAGTGTAATGCATGGGAGTGTATGTATGAGCCCCAGTTCATTATCTCTCTCATCTTGTATGCCGCTTCTGGTATGTCCTCTGGTTCGAATCCAAAACATGCGTCAACAGCCTTGGCACTGGCGAGGTGGTGTTGCACGTCACATATACCACATATTCTTGGCACTATACGTGGAGCTTCTTCTATGGGTCTTCCTTGCAGGAATTTTTCGAATCCACGGAATTCCATGACATGTAATCTTGTATCTTCAACATTACCTGCCTCATCAAGGTGCACTGTAATCTTGGCGTGACCTTCAATACGTGTTACAGGCTCCATTGTAACTTTAACCATTTATTTCCCCTCCTTTTGGATTTTCATTGGTATAAGGGCGGCTGGGAGCGTGTAAGTATAGAATGTTCCGAGTATGTCATCTAATTGTTCCGCAACCTCTTCTGGGTCTACTTTCTTATCCCTTTCAACTCCGAAGTCTGATGCTATGGCACTTATCATCTTAGCTCCCTGGTCTATTACACGTGTTGTCGGCCCGTAGCATCCCCTACAGTGCACTCCGTTGCTTGGGCATTGAGCACCGCAGACTGATACTGTTGCTGGGCCCATGCATACTATACCCTGTGCTATTAAACAGAGGTCTTCTTCTGGTTTCCCAACCTCAAATTGTCTCTTTATGAAGTCCATTGCGAGTCCTTCTGGTGGTTTTTCTCTTGGACATACCTCACATAAGTTCGTGTTTGGTAGTTCAACTTCTTCCCCTTTGAGTAGTGCTATGACGGCTTCTGCTACAACATCTGATTTTGGTGGGCATCCTGGGACGACAAGGTCTACATCTATTACATCTGAAAGCGGTCTTACCCTGTCTTCAAGGTGTGGCACATCCTCTGATGGTATTACCTTGTCTGGGTTGGGCGTAGTTATTGAGTTGATGTATGCTTCTTCGATGACTTCCTCTTTTGGCCAGAGATTTCTGAGGCCTGGTATGCCTCCGTAGGCGGCACATGTACCATATGATATGACAAAGTCGGCTCTTTCCCTTAATAGTTCTGCGAATTCCCTGTTTTCGTCGTTCACTATCCCTCCTTCTATTATTACGACGTCGAGTTTTTCTGGGATTTCATCATATTTTATGTCCATTAGGACTGGACTGAATTTAATTTCTGCCAATTCTAATAAATCTAATATTTGTTCATGGAAGTCCACTATTGACAAGTGGCATCCGGAGCATCCTCCAAGCCACATTGTCCCTATCTGTGCCTTTTCAGCCATTCTAATTCTCCCTCCTCCAAAATTTAGGCTTCAGCTGCTAGTTGTTCTTTTACGGGTGATGGTCCAAGGGCCCTTATCCTGTCGACCATCATCTTTACTGTTTCGGCGAATTTTTCACCTTCTGAGGCCGATATGTAGTCATGGTATACCCTTTCTTTGCCTATTCCAAGTTCTTCCACGAGTTTGTAGACTAGTTCCATTCTCCTGGCCATCTTGTAGTTTCCTGCGTCATAATGGCAGTCTCCGAAGTGACAACCGGCTACTACGACACCGTCAGCGCCTTCTCTGAACGCTTTGAGTATGAATTGTGGTTCAACTCTCCCAGAGCACATAACTCTGATTACGCGGACGTTTGGTGGATATTGCATTCTTGCAGTTCCTGCTGTGTCAGCCCCACCATAGGAACACCAGTTGCAACAGAACATAACGATCTTTATATCCTCCTCAGCCATAGAGTCTCCTCCTTGCTCTTATTTTATTGTACAAATTGTACTTGGTATATTGGTTGAAAAAGAATAGGTATAAAGATTACTTATGAATCAATTTCGAAAACTTTATATACTGGATTAATAATTTCTGTATTTTTAATACACTAGATGAAACTTATAGTATCCCTAAAGTCCCTGGAGATCCTATTAACGACCGTGGGTATTGTTGATGATATTATTGTAGTATCCGCATACTCATATGCTTTTTTATCATCACCATTTACACCATCTAAGTCAACCTTTAAGTGAGATCTGAGATTATCAAGTGTCACACTTTCCACCCATTGGTCAGTGTCACTTATTATGATCTCATCAACACAATCTTCCAGTTCCTTACCTATAACCCATGACAAGAACCTTGCACCTAATATCGCGACCTTATCCCCTAAAAGGCCCTCCATGGCCATCCTTTTAATATCATTCACGGTTTTCTGGATTTTAACTCTCCTATATAGGGGCGTGTGTGGTAGGCATGCCCAGTGGGCGTCACCCACGAAAGTATAACCTATCCTTGTAGGATAAACATTGTCTTCGCCAGCGGCTTTAACAGCCATTGCAAGAGCCTCCAACTCCCCTTTTTGTATGGGGGCCCTTGTAAGCCCCCATGGGACTTCATCTTTTATTATCTTGATTATCCTTGGGAGTCCGAAGTTTCCTCTTCGGGCAGTGCCTGGTGAATAGCCGCACATGTAACCGTGATGGTTCCGTGGGAAACCTGTTATTATAGCATTTAACCCTGCTCTAAGGCCTACTCTGCATTCATCTTCGTAGGCTCCGTTGGTTGCCACGATCTTACCAGGTGCGAGAATCCTTGCCATAGCAACTGCCCGTGCGAACGCCCCAAGAGGGTCGCTTGCAAGATTGAATGGGCCACCTTCAAGTACAAACACGTCCACGCCGATTTCAAGGGCTGTTTCAAAGGCTGTGATAAGATCATCATAGCCGTCTCCGATGAACATTATTGCTTCCAAACCTTTCCCGTGTTCCCTTGCAAGTTTCGCAACACTTTTCGCTTCTTTTATCGGGGCTGCGTGGGCTTCCGCACCCTGTGCAGAAGTTAAATTGATTGCAACTGATGTTGAAAGTCTAACCCACTCATCCCTTTCAGGGAGCGCCTCCTTTTCCTTGTCTAATAGCCTGGAGTGTATCCTATTGCGGGGACAACCCTTGAATGGGGGTCCTTCCATGTAACATTGGCCCATGCAATGTGTTATTTCCTTTGGGAATCTCATTGGCCCATATTCTCCAAAATGGTCCAAGTCAATAGGTACCTCTGTTATCTCTCTGACTTTGCGCATTAGTTCCACGCCTTTAATGCCATAAGATTCTGCCATGTCTGCGAATGCATAAGCACAAGCATGTATAGATGCCCCTATCATATCAGATAATATGCAATTGCCCAGGAAGTCTATTTCTTCAAGGTCTGAAGCGCAAGTACCCACCAAGACCTCAGTTAAATCACATCCGATGGGGAATCGTTTAAAATTATATCCTAGTCTAATTGCCTCTTCCCTTGAAAGTTCCGAGATGGCGTCGACCACAGTTATGGGATCTTTATCTATCTTTGCAAGTTCCCAAGCCGCATCTAGATTATGGATCGCTTCTTTGATAAGGTCCTCCATCACATCACCAATAATATTATATTGGATGATGATATGAATCTAAGAGTATAAAAGATCTTCGAAAAAAAAATAGAGGGATTACCTATAAATTTTTTGAGTGGACCTAACTCCCTTAAAATATTTGTAAATTTGCATTTGGAATTTTTCACCTCTCACGGCTGATATCCATTCAAACCTGGATCTTCTCTTTTCAATTCCTAATTCTTTTAATATGTCCTCTGTTAATTCTGCTCTACGTTTACACTTATAATTTCCAGACTCGTAATGAGAATTTCCTAAATGGCATCCGCCTACAAATACGCCATCAGCGCCTTCACGGAAGGCTTTGAAAATGAGGGAAGCTTTTCGAAGTTTTTAATTGTGGATGTTTTAGCTTGTGCTTTGTTAATCTATATGGCTTCTCTACCATATTTGCATGATTTCGGGTTGGTTCGCTAGTCGAAAAAGTCCAACCTTGTGGACTTGCATTTCCATCATTTACCCCCCCACACGTTATTGTAAATTTCATTATTTTTATTTTTTTATGATAAATTGCTAAATTAATAGTTTTCTTACATTACATAATAAAAGCTGGAATATATGCTGGACATAATTATGATCGAAAAATTTATTTATAATAAAAGAGGAAGTTATTAGTACTATCTAAAAAAATAGTAATACAAGTTTGAGGTGACTACTATGAAAGTTGCAATATTGGGAGCAGGTTGTTATAGGACGCATGCAGCAACCGGCATAACAAACTTTGCAAGGGCATGCGAAGTGGCAGAAGAAGTTGACAAACCAGAGATAGCCATGACTCACTCAACAATAACAATGGCTGCGGAACTGAAAGAATTAGCAGGAATAGATGATATCATAGTATCAGATCCAGTATTCGACAAACAGTTCACAGTAATAGACGACTTTGACCCTGAAGAAGTTATAGAAGCCCATAAAGAAGACCC
>LGEU01000102.1 GCA_001507955.1 Methanobacteriaceae archaeon 41_258
CCAGCCTCCTCTGCTATAATGGCCTGTTCACTATCCACTACATCCATTATAACGCCGCCCTTGGTCATCTTTGCAAAACCTTTCTTTAGAACTTCTGTACCATGTAACATAAAATCTGACCCTCCCACCTAGAACGTTCTCAACGACAGGTTGACTTTGAAGGCATGTGAACTACCCATCCATGGATGGGGGGACATCGTGAAGGAGTTTATCCCACCTAGGGGACTCCTTATCCCTTCACTGGCAAATTCACACCCTCTGCTCTCATGGACTTGAAGGGTTGGATACCCTCCCCTTCAAATATTTCTTGTATTTGACATATTATAAACTTAACTATCTCGCTTCTGGAAGGATGAAGCCTATACAGACAATAGAAAGATAAAATATACGGGGGAAACTTATATATAGGATTATCTTCTAATACGGGAATAGGAGTGGTTATTTTGGTTATGGAAACACTTACAGGTTCAATATTCTATTCTCATGTCATGCCGGCCATTCTTGGATTTCTGAGCATAATCCTAATCTGTGATGGTATAATGGACGAGAACAAAAAAAAGACATTAGCCGGCATAATCCTATTTTTTGGGGCGGGACTCCTACCATTTGTAATCCTCCGCACCATATTAGGAGTCTAAAAACTTTTTATGGCCACCCCCACGCGTAGGGTCCATTCCTGCCATGTATCTTAGCCTACATTCTTCGTCGAGGAACACTTTATCAATGTCAACATCCTTTCTGTAGTTAGTGAATGTTTGCTATAAAAATTTGACATTGGAGTAGGATGCCCTAATTATCTGATGGGGAACTTGTCGTCCAGTATCTGGAATTTTTAGCATATTATCCCGGACTCCACCTAGAATTCTCTTTTTTTGCCCTTCAAGGATGTTTTGACCTTTAATTGGTGCTGGCCCTTACACACACTTTTTCTTGTTCCCATGTTATCGGGGCTTATTAGTGGGTATCCCTTGGGGGGTTCAATCTATATATAATGGGATTTTTCCCTGGTGGAGTGCTGTGCCGGCGAGTATTTTTCTTATACCCATTGATGATAGCATTTTTATATCTTGAAGTTTTATACCCCCACCTGGGATTATGTCAAATTTTTCGAATTTTTTTATGAGTTCTCTGTTGATGCCTTGTTGTGTGCCGACCCTTGTCAAATCTAGGAGTATGATTTCTCCGGGGTCTAGTTGGATTAGCACATCCCTAAATTCTTCTAGTGTCATGTTAAGGTTTTTAGAGTATAGTTGGCCATTTTTTGTATCGATACTCACCACTATCCTCGACTTTGGGAAGACTCTAAAAATCTTTTTTAATTCTCTGATGTCTCTTAAGGTTTCTGTGGCGACTATTACCTGCCATGCTATCTTTAGGCCGAATTCAAAGGCTTTGAAGTCTTGAACTCCGAAATCTAGCATTACAGGGATCAGATGGTTTATCTCTTGGACAATTTGGATGTTGGAGCCTTGGCCTGTGATGGCGTCAAGGTCGGCTATGTATATTCTCCGAGCCCCGGCCCTTTTTAACGATAATGCTATTTCCACAGGATTTGGGGATGTTGAGAATATGCTCTTTAATGGTTTGTATTTTTTTCTCTCACCGGATTTGCCTGCTACTGCTAATGAGCCCATCAAGTCCAGGACTGGTATAACTTCTATCATGTTAGGCTCCTTGTACCATGATAAGTTTACCTGTCTTAGGATCCTCGTAGACCATGCCCAGTTTAACCATACCCGATCCAGACCCTGAGACAACCTCTGGTGTAGTGTTAAGTTCCTGTCCTTGTTGTATTTCAACCACTTCTTTAATGGCTTGCATGGCTGCTTGGCGTTCTTCTGGTGACATGTTGGAGAATACGACGTTTTGCATGTTCCATGACATGACTAGGAATATTAGGAAGCCTACTGAGAGTACTAGCATGGCATCTACTATGTTAGCTGATCCTGCCGTGGGGTCTTCCTCATTTTGGCCTTCAAGCAATCTCCGCCGTCGGCGCAGCATCCTTCATCACCTCTAATATTGTCTCTGCTAATGCTTCGAGGTTGGAGAGGTATTCTTCGTACCATCTTCGCCTTATCTTTGATATCACATATGATATGCCCCCTGCTGCAAGGCCCACGACTGTAGTGTCGAATGCCACGATTATTGCTTGTGCTAGTGTTTGTATGTCTCCTGCTCCAAGGGCTGCTAGCCCTGGGCCCATTGGTATGAGCGTCCCCATAAGTCCTAGTGTGGGTCCGAGTCTTGTCACTATATCCGTCTTTTCCAAGCTTTTCGCGACCTTTATCTCCTCTGCTTCTATTAACTTTCTTGCGAGGGCTTCTCTCGCCCTTGGACTTAAGTTTGTTGCCCTTGCAAGTTCTGTTAGGATCCTTTTTTGGCTTTCGGGTACTTTTAGGGTTTTTATGGTCTCTTTTATCTTTTCTGGGTTGCCTGGGTTTGACATGGAGAATATTGCATTTTTTATCTCGTCTACTTCTACTTTTATCCTATTGGAGTATTCTGAGATTAGGCCGCCGAGTGATATTATGGCATATGCCATGAATAATAGTAGTCCTACTATGACTGGGATGAGTAGGCTCTGGGATACTACGTGAAGGGCGGCGCTTAATATTTCGCTGCCTGGTACTGCGACCAACTTTATCACCTCAAATTCATCTTATAAGTGCACTATTTTTCCTGTTTATGAAGGCTCCTAATCCCATGAGGATTATAGTGCCTATGATGGCGTATGCCAATGTTCGCAGATCTGGGATTGTTATGGGGCCCATTTTTGATGATAGGACACTGTTTATATTGGGTAGTACTATGGCTGATGCTAGGAAGTATAGGCCCGCGAATAGCATGAAGTTGCCTAATAGTATTGGGTAGGGTTTTTTGGAGGCTTTTGCTATTGTCTTTGAGGATAGGTAGAATATTGTTATGAATATTCCGAGGAGTATTGCGGCGTATTTTCCTATTGTGAGGGCTGATGCCCCTATGAATGGTGCTATTAGTATTATGCTGAGTATGACTGCTCCGAAGCAGCATGGGCATGGTGCTATCATTGCCAGGCAGGTGGCTGTGGCGGTATTTTTTTGGTGTTGTTTCCATTCTTTTATTGTGTAAGTGCCTGCTATTATTAGGATTGTTGCCATTATTATTGTCATGAGTGAAGCATAGTTTGTGAAGTATCCTTGTAGTGTTTGCATGTAAGGGTTTGTGAGGGCTGATAATCCCATGATCCCGGCGGAGTAACCTATGATTATTAGTGCTGCTTTTTTCCGGGATAGTCCTGCGAATCCCATTGCTAGTCCGATTTTCACTCCGAAAAGTAGTATGACTGATAGTATTCCTGCTTCCCATAGAATGTTTATAAGGCTCATGTTTTTTCACCTTCTGGGTTTAGTTTTATATAATATTTAATATATAAATTGTATTATTACTGGTGGGAGTTATTTTGCCCTTATAGTAATAACCCTTTTTCGTGTTTACTTTAAATAAACTAAAGCATTTTTTAATATTTATATTTTTAGGGGGAAACACCATGGAATTCATCATAAAGACCCAAAAAAACCTAGAAGGAACTGCAGCAACCCGCATAAAAGAAAAACTCAAAAACGCAGAAACCTGGATAACACCAGAAGGCTACTCAGGTCTAATCATACTAAAAACAACAGACAAAGAAGCTACAAAAAAACTCCAAGAAATCCCAGAAATAGAAAGAACATTACCAATACACTACAAAACAGGATCAAATCTAGAAAAAATACTCGAAAAAGCAGAAAAAATAGCAAAGCACATAAAAGAGAATGAAACATTCGCAGTCAAAACAAAAAGAAGAGGAAAACACAACTTCACAAGCCCAGAAATAAACAAAAAACTCGGAGAAAAAATACTACAACTAACAAACGCCACAGTAAACCTCAACTCCCCAGATAAAACAATACAAATCGAAATAATCGGAGAAAACACATACATATCCATCAGAAAAAAAGAAAAATGGAAAAAATACACACCAGAAAAAGAAGACGCAAGAAAACTATTCAACAAAACAACAATAATACAAATGCCATACTGGGGCAAACCACAAATAGCAAGAAAATTCGGAGAAAAAATAGGAAGAGCAGCCCAAGCCTACGAAATCAAAGAACTCATAATAGCCCCAAAAGAAAAAATGAACGCCCAAGAAATCGCAGAATTCATAAAAGGCGTGAAAAAAGGACAACAATCAAGATACAAAATACAAAAAGAAGCATACCCATGGCCCACAAAAAAAGTCCCAATAAGCCTATGGGACATCTACCAAGCCACAAGAGACAAAAAAAGGAAAAAAAGAACAATAATAATAACAGACCCCAAAGGAAAAACAATAAACGCAATAAAAGAAAACCTACAAAAAGACCTGCGAAAATCAAAAGAAATAATCATACTCATAGGATCAAGAGAAGGAATACCTAGAGGCCTATTCAAATTCGCAGACTACATAATAGACCTAACACCATACATAACCTTCGCAACAGAACATGTCATACCAGCAACACTCACAACACTCTACCAACTATACTCAAAAGAAGGACAAACTTAAATTTTACCACGGCCACCAAGGAAATACCCCACACCTACAAGTGCTACTAGGGTTATGACCCCTGCAACTGCGTATACTGGCAATCCTGAGCTTGTCCCTGGCACTCCACCAGTTCTACTCACCTCATAGACTCTACCAGACGCTCCGGGACCTTGCCCTGCACCAGCAGCCGCGGCAGCTCCAGCTGCAACCACCCCTCCTGTTCCTGGACTACCAGCTTGACTTCCAATCCCAGGACTGCCAGTATAACCCGGCGTTGGCCCTGCATGTCCAGTAGAAGATCCTGAAGTCC
>LGEU01000103.1 GCA_001507955.1 Methanobacteriaceae archaeon 41_258
TGTGAGTGGCCATATGTTCCTGTGACTTCGCATATCTCCTTGAAGAATCTTATAAGTTGTGATGCTTCGTAGGCTGCTCTACGGGTTGAGGCAGCATATACATTAAAGCGGTTTTCGATCTCGTGTTCGCTCCTTTCGTTTATCCATTCTATTAAGGATGCTGCTGTGGCCTCTTTGTTGCTCACGTCCATGATGAATATACCATGTTCTTGGAGTTTTTCACGGACACGATCCTTGCCTTTACTGGTTTTGAATGATATGAATGGCATGTCAGGGGTTTTGCATATTTCATAGATTAGTTGGTAGGTGTCGAGTTTATCCATTTCAGTTGTGAGGTGGTGGAGTCTTATACTTGTCTCCACACTATAATTGGAGTTAGCTATGAGGAGTCCGAATGGTGTGGCTTTTAAACCCGTGGCGGTTGGTTTTATTATTTCGTTTTTGATGAGGAATTCTATTGAGGAGTCTATTTCATATTCAAGATTATCAGCGATGATATTCATATTAGGATTGTTGGTGAGTTGGTGACCGTAGAATGTCTTTTTAAAAAATTCGATTAGGTCATCTGGGTTGTCTGCTAGTCCTGCTGCTATTTGTCCTATTATTTGGTGGTAGACTGCGTCCTTGTTTTCTATGAGTTTTGAGTTGGTGGGTTCTATTTCACCTTGTATGTAGTATTCTTCTAGTTGACAAGCCTCTTCTGGGCTTTTTGCTATAAGGTATGAGTATCCTACCTTGTCGTATTGTGGTCTTCCAGCTCTCCCAGACATTTGTTCATAATCAAATACTGGTATCCATTTAGGTCCTTGTCGGGTCCACCTTGTGTAGTCTCTTATGATAACTGTCTGGGATGGTAGGTTAACACCGTACATTAGGCTGGGTGTTGCTGTGATCATGTATATGTTACCTTTTCTGAATTCGTCTTCTATGATCTCTCTTTGTCTGGTGAATAAGCCTGCGTGGTGGAATGCAACACCTTCCCTGATGCATTCTGCGAGTTTGAGGCATGTGAATGTTGGTGCTGATCCACTCTTCTGGGGAATTTCAAGTATTTTATCAGCGACTTTGTTAAATATTTCTCTGGTCTCTTTGGGGATGTTTTTACGTATTTTTTGCGAGACGAATGTTGCTAGGGCTTCTGTGAATCGTCTTGTTGACACAAATACTAGGATTTGGTTTTCGTCTTTGATCGCTTCTTGCAGTATTTTGACTATGGCTTCATTTTTTTCTCGGGCATTTAACATGTCGAGGGTTAGGATTTCCTTGTAGAGTGGAACTGGACGATAGTCATGTTGTATCACATTCGCATTTAGCCATGCTGCTATCTCCTCGAGGTTGCTGAGGGTTGCTGAGAGTGCTATTATCCGTATTCTAGGATTTAGTGACATTAGACGGGTGATTGCACATTCTATTGTGGGTCCTCGTGTATATTCGCCTATCATATGGAATTCATCAACTATTAGGAGGTCTATTTCATTTAGTGTGTTCCATGAGAAACGTGTTAACATGTCGAATGATTCGAACACCATGATAGCGAGATCTGCGGATCTTGGATCTTTACCCACACTGATACCATGCTTTTCAAGTTCCTTGAATTCTTTAATTTTCTCGTTTTGGATGGATATGAGGGGGACTGTGTAGATGACTTTCCCACCTTCTAGTATTGTTTTTATAGCAGCCATGAGACCTAGTAGTGTTTTTCCACTTGCTGTTGGTATTGCCAGTATATAATTGTGTTGGTCTTCGAGGTAGCCTTGTTTAATTGCAGCTTTTTGTGCAGGGTTCAGTTCTTCTATGAAGGGGTAGCAGTCTTTTATTATTTTCATGATGGCCTTTCTGGTGTTCATCTTTGTTCACTTTTCTTTTTTTCGACTACTTTTATGTTTGATATTTTTGTGTGTGGGTATTGGCCTTTTTCGTCTTTTTCAAGGCTTTTTACCATGTCCCATATTGTTAGGAGTGCTACGCTTACTCCTGTGAGGGCTTCCATTTCCACTCCAGTTTTGGCGTTGCATTTTACTGTTACTTTTACGGTTATTTTGTTGTTTAGGGTTTTGAATTTCAATTTTGTGCTTGTTATGGGGAGTGGATGGCATAATGGTATTAGGTTCCATGTGTTTTTAATGGCGTTTATAGCAGCTATCTGGGCTGTTGCAAGCACATTACCCTTTTCTATCTTCTTTTCTCTGATTAGTTTTATTGTGTCTTCTTTGAGGTGTATTTCACCTTCTGCGGTGGCTGTTCTTTGAGTTATGGGTTTTGAAGTCACGTCAACCATGTGGATGGATTCTTCCTGTGTATGGGTTAGCTTCATATTGGATCACTAATATGGAGTTTTTATAGTTGAAAATTTAGCAGCCTTTTTCAGTCCGTTTTCTCCGAGTTTTTTCCTTAATTTTTCATCTGAAAGTAGTTTTTCTATTGCATCTGCTAGCCTTCTGGGATTTTTGGGTTCTACAAGTATTCCCACTTTCTTGTCAATGATTTCTGGTATGCCCCCGACTTTTGTTGCCACTACTGGTTTCCCCATTGCCATGGCCTCTAAAAGTACTATGGGGATTCCTTCTGAAATTGATGGTAGGACTATTATGTCTGCGGCTGCCATTATATTGTTTATGTCGGTGCGCGGCCCTGTGAATAGGATGTCTTTGATGTTTTCTTTTTTTGTGATGTCCCTTAGTTTTTTGAGTAAGGGTCCTCCGCCTACTATGACTATTTTTGAGTCTTTTTTTAGATACTTTTTTGCTTTTATGAGGTATTCAATGCCTTTCTGTGGCACTAGGTTACCTACGAATAATATGATCGGCTTTTTTGTTCTTATTTCTTTTTTAAATGAAGTTTTGATTTGGGGGTTGAAGGTTTCTGTGTCTACCATGTTGTATGTTATCATTATCTTGTCTTGTGGTATTCCGAGTTTTAGTATTTTTTCTGCCAATTTTTCGCTTATAACAATGACTTTCTCCGCTTTTTTAAGTATTATCTTGATAAATGGTCTTATCAGGATGTTAGATGATAATATGAGGGCGTCTGATCCGTGCACGGTTACATAGTATGGTTTGCCTGTTATAAATGATCCTAGTAGTGCTATGAGGCCTGGGGGGATTATGTAATGGGCGTGTATAATGTCAATGTCTTCTTTTCTGATTATTTTAATCAGTTTTTTTGCCGCCGTGAATGTGAATATAAGGCCTCTTAATCCTTTTATGTTTATTGTTGGGGCTGATGAAACTTTTATACCATTTTTGTCCTCTATTTTTTCATGTGGATATGTTAGGACGCTTATATGATATCCTTTCTTTTTCAGTTGTTTTGCTAGGTTGTAGGTGTGGGATGCGACGCCTCCAAGGTGTGGTGGGAATTTACCTATGATGATGACTTTTTTCAAGGTTTTCACCTAGTTGAAAGTGTGATTTGGTTTTGTTTTAAAATTGGTGTTGAGTATTCTTCCTTTCAAGTCAAAGATTAGCACGTCAAGGTCCATGGAATACCTTTCTTTGCATTTTCCTAGTATTGATGATGCTATGCTGTTGAATACTGGTTGTGTTAGTCCTGCGTGGTCTAATTCAGTGATCATTTCTTCTACTGTCCTTTTATTGAATATTTCAATGAGAAGCTGTTTTGATGCGCCGTTTATGGCTGCGTGGGCTGTTATTATTTCGCGTCTTCCATCTGCCACGGTATTTTTGGTGTTGAATATCCCCGCACTTATTTTTATGAGTTTACCTGCGTGGCCTAGGAGTATGATCCTTTTAAAGCGTTTTTTAGCGGCTATTTTTAACATGTAACCTGGGTAGTTACCCATTTGTATTATCCTATCCTCTTCAATGTTTTTGAAATATTTTTTAGCTATTTTTTCCCCTATGTTACCAGGTACAAATACTAGTTCCTTCCATTCTCTGGAGGCTGCTATGTTTATTTGGCATGCTAGTGATCTTTTATATGCTTTTGAGGACATTGGACGTGCAATACCTGTCGTTCCAAGTATTGATATGCCCCCCTTTATTCCTAATCTGGGATTCATTGTCTTTTTCGCGACTTTCCTCCCCTCCGGTACTGATATTGTTACGGTGGCCCCTTCCTCTGGGGATAGGTATTTTTTTATATTTTCTTTTATCATCTTTTTTGGGGTGGGGTTAATTGCAGGTTCTCCAGGGGGGACTGGGAGCCCTGGTTTAGTTACTGTACCTACACCTTCACCTCCCTTGATGATAATCTTTGAAGATCTATTTAATTGGACTGTTGTGATTATATCAATGTTTACTGTTACATCAGGGTCATTGTATGGCCTTTTTATGACTGATGCTCTTGCTTTATTATCTGAGAATTTTTCCACGGTTTTAATATCTACTTCCAGTTTGCCATGAGGAGTATCTACACTAACTTTTTTGATGTTATTTTTGCCTTTTAAATGTAAAATAGAAGCAACTGCCGCTGCCGTGGCGGCAGTGCCTGTTGTTATACCGAAATCTTGACTTTTTTTATTCATTAAAATCTTAAAAAGAAGATTCTTCCAATTCTTCCTTTATAGCCTCTATAAGCTCCTCTTTACTAGGAGCTCCTATAAATTTCAGAACACCATTCATGGCAATCGCTGGCACGGCCATCAGACCATATTCAATCGCTCTTTCGCTGTCAACCATCACATCTATTTGTTCAACTTCTATGGCATCGCCAAATTCTTTTTTTGCCTCTTCAACCACTTCTAGTGCCATTGGACAATATGGACATGTGGGGGATGTGAACACTTCAATCTTGACTACCATAAATATTAACCTCCATTTATCCTTTTTAAATTTCTAT
>LGEU01000104.1 GCA_001507955.1 Methanobacteriaceae archaeon 41_258
ATAGTATCAGATCCAGTATTCGACAAACAGTTCACAGTAATAGACGACTTTGACCCTGAAGAAGTTATAGAAGCCCATAAAGAAGACCCTGAAAAAATAATGCCAAAGATTAGGGAAAAAGTGAATAAGGTGGCCAAGGACCTTCCAAAGCCACCAGAGGGTGCCATACACTTCGTACACCCCGAAGAACTAGGACTAAAAGTTACAACAGATGACAAGGAAGCTGTAACCGATGCTGATTGGGTTATGACTTGGCTGCCAAAGGGTGACATCCAACCAAACATCATAGAAAAATTCATAGACAACCTAAAAAAAGGTGCGATCGTAACACACGCCTGCACAATACCCACAACAAAATTCTATGAAATATTCGCAGAAAGACATGGAGACCTCGCCACATCACCAGAAACCCTCAACATATCATCATACCATCCAGGCGCAGTACCCGAAATGAAAGGACAAGTCTACATAGCAGAAGGATACGCATCCGAAGAATCCATAAACACCCTCCTAGAATTAGGCGAAAAAGCAAGAAGCAAAGCCTACAAACTACCAGCAGAACTTCTAGGCCCAGTATGTGACATGTGCTCTGCGCTCACAGCAGTAACATATGCGGGCATACTCACCTACAGAGACGCCGTCACCAAAAACCTTGGCGCACCAGCCGGATTCGCACAGATGATGGCCAAAGAAGCCCTTGAACAACTAACCAATCTAATGGAGAAGGCTGGAATAGACAAAATGGAGGATCGTTTAGACCCTGGCACACTCCTCGGGACAGCAGACTCCATGAACTTCGGGGCCCTGGCAGAAATACTCCCATCAACATTCGAAGTCCTTGAAAAAAGGAAAAAATAACCCCCTCCCTTCTTATTATTTTCCCCCCCAGAAAATATTTAAATCACCTATACTCATAATATTTTACTATACTAGTTTTCCAGTTTTTGGGTGTTAAATTGATAGAAGGGATCCTGAAAAAAGCAGAAAACATGCAAAGACTAAAAGACGATGAAATAATCAAATTGTTCAAAATAGAGGATAAAGGAGACTTTAATAGGCTAATGGATGTTGCAAGCCAAATTAGAAATGAGAATAGAGGCTCAATAAAACTCACATCAACTATCCATTTAACAAATAAGTGTAAAATAACCCCTAAGTGTAAATATTGCGGATTCGCCGCTGGCACATCACCCCAAGGATACTACAAAGGATTCTCCAAAAAAAATGATGAGATATTAAGAGCAGCCAGAGAGATAGAAAAAGCTGGAATCCCCCGAGTTAGTTGTTCAGGCGCCCACGGATACAATGGAAAACATGCTATCAGAGCAGCCAAAATAGTTAAAGAAAATACTAGTCTAGAATTGCTGATAAACGTGGGCTCAGACCTTAAAAGAGAAAACATACAAGAACTGGCAAAGCATGGAACCGACACCATATGCTGCAACCTAGAAACAATAAACAGGAGACTCTTCCATCACCTCAAACCAGGAGAAACACTAGAACAACGCATAAAAGTATGCGAACTCATATCAGAAGAAGGCCTAGAGCTCTCATCAGGATTATTAATAGGAATCGGAGAAACATACAAAGACAGAATAAAACATCTAAGATTCCTCAAAAGATTCAAAAGCCTTGGAGAAATACCAATAATGGGATTCAATCCATACAAGGGGACTCCAATGGAAAAACATCCAGCATGTCCATTAGATGATCAGATGAAGACCATAGCAGTAACAAGAATATTATACCCCCACTTGAGGATAACAGTCCCAGCACCGACCATAGGCCCCGAAAATGTGAAATTTTCCCTAATAGCAGGTGCAGACAACATAGCAACAATAATACCCGACAATTATCCCATAGAAGTCAAAGGCGTCGGATCACCACATATCGGGAACCTGAAAAGAATACTTAAAACCATAAAAAGCATGGGCCTAAAAGCCGAGATAAAACATGAAAAATTGGCCTCCCCAATCCCATGGTGATAAAAGATGCTAGAAGAACACATAAAAAAAGCATACAACGAATCAGCAAAAGGGAAAAGAAAAGGAGACAAACACATAGAAGTCGAAAAGATAAGAGAATATATCCTCTCAGCAGAAAACATAATCATACCCAACTGGGACGAAAAAAAACTAAAAAGTATAAACAAGATCCTCAAAGAATTCGGACTCCCCAAGGCCAAAGGATTAAAAATCCACACCAACGCCGCCGACTTGACAAGAATGCCAACCATAACCAAGGCCCTCATGGCAGTGGACACAACAGACGCAGACCTCATAATAGCAAGGGGTCGACTAGGCGCTCCAGGCTCTGGTTCAATGCTAATAATAATGGACCATAAAGGCAGAATACTCTCAGCAGCCATATCATCACCACACATCATCCATGGAAAAAGCCTAGAAAAAGCAGTAGAAGAAGAACTGAAAACAGCCCTCCAAAGGCTAGGATTATGAAAACAGAAACTGGTATAACAAACACAGTAAAAAGTTACTTCTCAAAACATACCATCCAAGATATCATAGAAACCATAGGCAAAATCAAAACATACGCCCTACTAGATTGGCTGACCCATAAAAAAATCAAACCAGAAAACATCCTCATAATAGGCGCCTATTTTACAGGTGCCATGATAGCCAATAAATTCAAAGAATACAATGTTACAGTAGTCGACAAGCACCCCCACCTTAAATGTCTAATTGATTCAAATGTAACATTCAAAAAACCAAAAGCCATCAGGGGCTCCTGGGATCTTACAATTGATACAACAGGCATCGGAGGCATAAATCCAAAAGAACTAAAAATACAAACTAACGCTTTCATAGTTGAAAGTCCAATTTCAGATGCTAGCGACCCCATAATAAAAAGCCATGACGAAAGTAAAAAAAGAATACAAGCCGTCAAAGCCCCACTAAATGGCATATTATATACCAGCGGCTTAAATGCGAAAACATCAGGGACAATGACCCTAACCATAGAAGTGCTTAGAAGAAGCCTCAACAAGATCCTGGAAATGGATGGTGTACTCTACGCCTCGTCACAGCTAAGATTCTATGAAAGAATCCTATTCAAGGAAAAAAATTGTAAAAAATTTATAGAATCCCTCAAGGAAAATGCGATAATCACATCATCCCTCAGAAGAATAGACTGCGACACGCCAATAAAAGAAAATCTTAGAAGAATAAAATCCCAAATAAAGGAAATATGAAGCTAATAGAGCTCATAAAACTTATAGAAGAGAAAATACCACCACACTTCGCCATAAAAGGCGACAAAATCGGCCTAATGACACCGGCCAATAATATTAGTGTGAAAAAGGTCCTACTACTAATGGATTACATTGCTACAGACCAAATACCCTACAAAGACCATGACCTGCTCATACTACACCATCCACCACAACTAAAACCTCCAATACCAACATATGTGATACACTCAAACTGGGACATCATCAAAGGAGGAGCTTGCGACGCCCTAGCCAACAAACTAAAACTAAAAGTTATAGACACGATAGCAGGTGGCCTAGGAAGGATCTGCAAAACAGACACCAGACTTGAGACCTTCATCGAAGAAGTTCACAGAAAACTCAAACCAGAAGAGGCTAGGATTGTTAATTTTAAAAGAAAACTCAAGATCGATAAGATAGCAATAGTATCAGGTTTCGGTTTAAATCCCAAGATGATAAAAAAGGTCCATGAAAAGAATGTTAAAGTTTACCTTTCAGGTGACCTCACCCAAGAGGGTGCCATACTAGCAAAAAACCTAGGTTTAACCCTCATAGATGTAGGACACCATACAACAGAACTCCCAGGCCTATACAGGTTGGGCGAACTCATATCTCACATGGGGGTTGAAGTCAAAATAATCGACACGAAAACACCATGGGAGACCATGAAATGGAATCCATAGAGGAACTGGAAAAGGGGAAAAAACCCCATGGTAAAGTTACAATAGTCGGCCTTGGGAGACTGGGCCTTAGAGTAGCCCTAAATTTGATGGAGGTCCACAGGGGAGGGCCAAGGGAGATAAAAGCCGTTGACGGGCAGCGAGTAACAGCCGATGATCTAATATTCAGGTTAAAAGGGGCTAGGGTAGGTGAATATAAGGTTAAATTCCTTGAAAGATTAGCCAACGGAGTTTCCACGAGGAAAGTTGTGGGAATCCCAGCATACATTTCAAAGGATAACCTCCAAATAATAGACGGAGACATTATCTGTATTTTAATCGCCGGTGGCAACACACTCCCAATCACAGCATCCATCATCAAACACGCAAAAAAAATAGAAGCTTCAACTATCAGTACAATGGGCGTTTCTGGAATCGGTCAAGAAGAAATAATAGCAGAAGACATATCCAATGTTGAAAAAGATAATCCAATAGCCAAATTTCTAAAAGAGAAGGGAATAAAAGATCACACCCTCATAGGGACTGGTAAACTTATAAGAGATTGGGAACCCATAACAGGATACGTATTAGATGAAATAGCGAAAACCATAACATCCCATATATTAAAGATTCTCCACATGAGGGGAGTGGATTGATTAGGATAGCTACCGCCGAATGTTTTACCCATGGGAAAATAGCCAGAGAAATACACGCATTCTCCCAAGGCTATCCATTATCATATAAGTGGACCATCCAACCCAAAGACTATAAGTTATCACTCATAGCTGGCCTATTCATCCCAACCATTTCAGGGATCAAAAAAATCCTCAAATTCGAACCACCACCACCAACTGAAATAATGGATGATATAAAAGTCTACGACGAAGCCACAGATAA
>LGEU01000105.1 GCA_001507955.1 Methanobacteriaceae archaeon 41_258
AAAAAAAACTATATTCGGAGATTTTTCAATTTTATATATTCATTGAAAGCTTCCCTTGTAGTTCCAACAACCACCCTATAACCGTTCTTCACACCAGTATATTTCTCTAATTTACCCTCAGCTATTATAAACTCACCCTCCCTAGCCTGGCCAGCATAGGTATGTGTAAAGGATACAACTTCATCTATATCCACCATTGGACCCTCTAAAATGCGAACATCCTCAACTTTATAAGTGGCTGGGTTATCGAATGCTGCCATAGCATCATAGACCCTAGCCTCAATTTTTATCCTACCCATAGGCTCATATATTGTATCGGCCCATGAGCCCTTTATTTCATCCCAGTTACGAGTCGCGAGAATATCGAATAATGTGCCACTTACAAGCCCTCTATTATTCTTACGTTCTTCATACCAGCAAAATTCCTTGAAACTCAGACTATCATCCTTGATGCGTTTTTTATAAACCTTTAACCAATAATCTTCGCTCAAACTCTTAAATGGTCCTTGATCTTTAAGTTGGGCGAATGTTTCAAGGGCCTTCCTATGATTTTCAAGGCCATAGATGACAAAGTCGATATCTGAATTTTCGGGATCATGTAATGATGGTAGAATAGAACCAGAAACTCCCATGTCATCATATGATATTGATGCTTCTTCATGGAACGCGTCAGCTATTATCAGAACCTTCTCTAACAGATCATCTGAGGGTCCCCCTTCTATTATTTCTTTTAATCGTCTTGTTGGTGTTAGAATCTCTTCTATAAGTTCATGAGGGACTGCTAATATGATTTTCCCAAGATTCTCAGCCTCATATAAGTAGGCCGGATAATTCTCTTTGAGGAACCTGTAGGCCCCCTCTGAATCCACCTTAGAATATCTTCTCCCATCCCTTGACCTTTCACCCTCTGGATCAGGTATGTACCTTAAAAATGCGATTATACGATCCTCGGGGTGTAAATATGAAGTAGTTGCGAAGAAAAGATCATCCACAGTATATATAAAATCCCTTGGCCTTGACCTCATAGGATAAAATAAATGTGAAGACTAATAAATAGTTTACCAAAAGAAAAGAGAAAATGTGCTTTTATCATGATAGTCAAGAGGATAAGACCATCCCAGGACTTGAAAGAGGAACTTTTAAAGATAAAGGATAAAAGTGGCATAATAGTATCAGGTATTGGAAGTCTGGAAAAGGCCACTTTAAGGTTGGCAGATGAAAAAATAGTGAAAGTTAAAGGTCCACTTGAGATAATCTCCATACAAGGTACAATCACAGTAAATGGCATACATGTACACATTGCAGTGGCCAACAAACACGGGAAGATGATGGGGGGACACCTAAAGAGAGGATGCAAAGTCCACACAACCGTAGAAATCGCAATTTTACCATATAATGGGACGCTAAAAAGGTTAAAAGACAAAGAGACCGGTTTTATGGAATTGGACGTGGGAGGGTTTTGATGATACATGAACACCTCAAGGATAGAATATTATATGATGGCACCCAGATAAGACCAAATTGGGCCCTTAATGAACTCAACATTAAAGGTCCAAGTATAATAACTTGGATCGGCCCCATGAACATAAAAGATATCATGGATTATGAGGACACGGGCCTCGAGATAAAGGCTGATAAGATGGCCCATTTTATAGTGGAACATTTTGATGAACAACCAGCAAATCTGAGATTAGCATACCATCGCCAGAGAATGCTTGTAATGATACTACAGGAAGAATTATGGAAACAAGGCATACCCACAAAGAGAGAAGGTGATGACCTCTACATAGGCCATGGTAAACTTACCGTATCGGTAGCCACAGCATCACTTTCAAGTATGAAAATACACCTTGGAATGAACATAACAAGCAAGGGAACCCCAGCGGATGTTGAAACAATAGGAATACTAGATTATAAGGATCTGGGAGAAGATAACATAATAGGGATTGTGAGTGATGTGGCCAAAAAGTACATCCAAGACATCAGTTTAATAGAAGAGGATATCACAAAGACCAGGGTGATAAATGTTGAAGATAATCATTGAAGGAATCCATGCTAATTTGAGATTTTCAGCAGCACATATGATACCCGAGCACGAATCTTGCGGAGTAATTCATGGACATTCTTATATAGTTGATGTGGAAGTGGAAGGCGAGCCAACAGGAAAACATGGGTTCATAGTCGATTTCAAAGATGTTAAGGGTATAATGCGAAAAATCTGCAAGAAGCTAGACCACCGACTACTAGTGCCATTAAAGAGTCCATTAATGGACATCCAGGTGGGTGAGGACAAGGTAGAATTTCAAGTCTCTGGGAAGGAATATAAAATCCCAAGGGAGGACTGCTGCCTATTACCCATACAATCCACTTCCGCGGAGGGACTTGCAGAATATTTCGCCAAAGAACTTTATGGAGAGCTGAGAGAATATAATAAGATGATAAGGAATGTTAAAGTTTGTGTGAATGAGGGAATAGGACAAGGTGCTATTTTCACCTACCCAGGAGTGTAGAGGATATGAGGGCCCCTATAATGGAAGTTTTCTCCAGCATACAAGGTGAGGGGCTCCTAGTCGGTTGCAGGCAAATATTCGTACGATTTGCAGGTTGTAACCTCAACTGCAGATACTGTGACACTCCTGAGAGCAGAAACCCCCAGATAGGGGAACCTACCAGTATACAAGATCTTAAATCTAGGATAAAGGAACTTGAGACCCCTGATCTTCATTCAATCAGTCTGACAGGGGGCGAACCTTTACTCTACGCCGATTTTATAAAAAATCTTTTGCATGAAATGGATTATAAGTCGCTGTTGGAAACTAACGGGTCCCTACCAAGTGAGATTAAAAAAATAGCCCATCTAATAGATTATGCATCTGTTGATATAAAATTGCCAGAGCATGTTGGCACCTGGGAAATTATAAAAAAAGAGATTAAGTCAATAAACATATTAATAAAAAGAGGTGTAAATACATATCTCAAGGTGGTGGTTTTGCCAACCACACTCCCATCCCATGTTGGGAGAATAGCCCATAAACTCCAAAATGAGATTTCAGAACCTTATAGGACGCCTATAGTGATCCAACCAAGTAGTCCATTAGATTATTGGATTGGGAGCGCTCCTCAGCTGTTAAAGATCTCGGAGGAAGTAGGGAGGCACTTTAAGGTACGGTTAATACCCCAGGTTCACAAGATTTTAAATCTAAGATAGGAGGTTTAGGTGATGGATGTTGAAACAAAGATGACAGTCCATGATGCCATGACAACAAACGTGGTAACTGTAGATCCAAGTATCAGCGTCGCTGAAGCAGCATATATCATGACAAAGGAAAGGGTGGGGAGCTTAATCGTGAAGAGCAATGCAGAACCAGAAGGGTTAATAACAGAAAGTGATATAATCCGGAAGGTTGTCTCCAAGGATTTGAGGGCGAGCGAGGTTACCATAGGAGAAATCATGACCAAAAACCTTATCACTATAGAACCTGAAAGGGAATTGAACGAAGCCGCCAGATTAATGGCTAGAAACAATATAAGAAGACTACCAGTGGTAAAGGACGGCTCATTAGTAGGTATATTAACATCCACAGACGTGATGGCTGTTTCACCTGAACTCACTGAAATATTAGTTGAAAGCGCACGTTTTGAGGAGAATACAACAGCATATGCTGAAGAAGAAAGACCCTTACCAGGTATCTGTGAGATTTGCGGGACTTTCGCAGAATATCTTGAAGAATATGATGGTAAGTATGTGTGTGAGGAGTGTAAGGAGGAATTAGAGGGTGAATGATTTGAAAGTGGAAGACTTAATGACTCCTAATCCAGTGGCGGTCCCAGTTGACATGGCAATTACACGTGTGAGATCCATACTCCGCGAGGAGGATTTTAGATGCGTTCCTGTTGTAAACGGAGAGCATCTTGAAGGATTAATCACAAGAGGTGATGTACTCCATATTTCAGCCACAAAATCCAATATTGAAGCAGGGGGGATGATGGAGAAGCCGGATGTCCTACTCCTCCCAGAAATGGACGTATACAAGGCAGCCGACCTCCTAATAAAGGCTAAGGAGATACAAGCCCCTGTAGTGGAATCCACTGATAATATGAAACTAGTAGGGATATTAAGTGTCTATGATATATTGGCAGGTTTTATTGAAAGGAAGATCCCGCCAAAAAAGGAAAAAGTGGGTGAAGTTTTAACAGAAAGGGTTGTAGTATGCGATATAAAGGATCCACTCTCCAAAGTTTGGAATAAGATGGATGAATCAGGTTATTCAGGATTGCCTGTAATGAAAGAGGGTAAATTAATTGGTATAATAACGAGAAAAGATCTTATAAGGTATGGTCATGCCCGTATCGTGAAGGAATCAGGGGATGTTAAGGCCATGCCAGTGGAGAAGATAATGCAAACCCCACCTATAGTGGCTACAAAGGAGATGCCAATTGATGAAGCGGCAACGATAATGGTAACAAGGGATGTGGGGAGACTCCCAGTAGTCAAAGATCCAATATATGTTAAAAGCGACCCTCAAAGGGCTAAAGAGGGTAAACTTGTTGGTATAGTTTCAAGAGAGGATATATTGAAGGCTTATATTTATTCTTAAAGGTGTGGTGATGTCACCCCTAGAGTTTAGGGTTTCTATCGTATCTAACCAATTTTTTAATAAAATTTTCACGATTATTAATAAGCACTGTGAGGTGTGTTAATGAGGAAAAAAGACACCATAAACATAGTAAAA
>LGEU01000106.1 GCA_001507955.1 Methanobacteriaceae archaeon 41_258
GCCGCGAAGAACTTGTCACCATCCGGTATGAAATGACTGGCAAGTTCAAATGCATTGTCATTAAGTGAAATAGGACCCTCACAGTCTGTTACGAATAATTTTCTCATCTGGGATCACATCCTATCACAGAACATTCTATCCTGGATGGAATGGGGGTTTGGGGAAAATTCTCTCTAGGATATACTTTACCAGAAAAGCTGATATTATCCCCGTGACGAGGGCTAGATCCAAAGTATTATAGAATCCTTTAAATCCCAATTTTAGGGATGCTGCCAGAAGGCCAGCTGCGATTATGGGTGTTGGGAATATTACCGTTAAGGTCCATGAACGCCTCCATGGCCTTTCAGCCACAATTGGAATTCCAAGGAATAAAGCTACAATAATAGCCGATACTATCGCGATAAGGTAACTAAAGAGGATCATATTAAAAGATGAAAATTCAAAATATATAAAATTTTTCCCATAATGGGTACCTTCCTTCAAAAAAATAAATGTCTTAAAGGCATATACCCAATTATGATCAAAAAGGAGAATAGTAGATGTGAAAGATTAGTTTCATCAGAGCATACTATTGGCAATATTTTCACATCCTTTAGTCAAGGGAGGAGTTGATCATGGGACATGATAGCCGTGAAGAAATTCTGAGATTACATCATTCATCAAAGGATCTTCTCATTGTCGTTTTCTCAGCCATCTTACTTTTAGTATTTCTACAATTCCCATATAGGCTTGGGATTCTCAGAAGTTTGATTATAGGATTTAACATCTTCATAGTACTGGGATATTCTATAATATCATTTTTCTCCCCTACTTTCCAGGAGAAAAGACTATTTTGGAGGCTTATTTTAAGCGTTCCCACGAGTTTGTTGATGATCATAGCATTCGATTATCTGCCACTGGATAATCAAGGAATCTTAAGGCTGTCAGCCATGATATCGCTCGTGGCTGGGATACTAGCATATGTTAGGAGAGTTAGGAGGCAGAAGATTATCAGAAGATCTCTGAAAGAGACTGTGGATGAAAAGAATATCATAAGCCCATCAGAAGCTGCTAAGATAGCTATAAAACGACATCAAAGATTATCAGCTGGGGATGAGCTTGAAAAGGTATTCCCCCCAGAAGAATATTTCAAAGTTGAGGAGAGAAAAGAAGAGTTAAAACTAGGATCTTATACAGATCTCATACTAATTTTTATATTCACGATAATAACAATGATCTCACCGATCAAATGGCCCATTGGAATATTCATGATAGCACTGATCTCGGGTTATCTGCTCTTAACAATCCTAGCCCCAAAAAAGGGCACCATAAACTCCTATGAGAGATTATTCCTAAGTTTCGCAGCGAGTATAATCATAAGCACCATCATCAGCTTAATCTTAAAAAAACCTTCAAATTCTGCCCTTACAGAGATATCCTGCAGACTTTCTCTTCCCCTAATAATAACATCCTTTATGATACGATCAAGGATTAAACTGGCTGAAAGATTTTATTGGAACCCCATCAAGTCCATCAAAAATACGCGCTTGAACAAGAACCAGATAATATCACTCATATTGCTCATCATACTCGTTTCGATGATAGGATCAACAATTAACATCATATTAAACCCAGTCCCGGAAAAATTCACAGAATTTTACATCCTTGGACCCACAGGGAAAGCATACGATTATCCAACCAACCTAAAACTGGGCGAAACCGGGGAAGTAATTATAGGAGTCATAAATCATGAATACCAAACCACAAACTATAGGATAATCGTTAAGATAGGTGAAAACATCATAGATAATATCACAATAACATTAAAAAACGGTGAAAAATGGGAGAAACGTTTCAAATTCACCCCAACAGAAGTCGGGGACAACCAAAAACTCCAATTCTTACTATACCGTTTGCCGGATGAAAAAAGAGTTTACAGGTCCCTTAACCTTTCCATAAACGTCAAGGAATAGGAGTGAGAATTGTGAAGGATAAAAACGTCATAGTCACCGGAGGTCTCGGATTTATCGGTTCACACCTTACAGACAGATTACTAAAAGATGGTAACATGGTCACGGTTATAGATGACTGTTCCACAGGCTCAATCAACAATTTAACCATGAAAGACCATGAAAACCTCAAAATCATAAAAGGCAATATCACAAAATTGGACCTTGAAAAAATCTTCAAAGGAAAAGATTACATATTCCACCAAGCAGCCCTTGCAAGCGTGGAAGAAAGTGTAAAAAATCCAATAAAATGTCATGAAATAAACGCCAC
The DNA here is from genome assembly GCA_001507955.1 of Methanobacteriaceae archaeon 41_258. GTDB lineage: Archaea > Methanobacteriota > Methanobacteria > Methanobacteriales > DSM-23052 > Methanothermobacter_A. Next base: position 2,260 of record LGEU01000106.1, read on the forward strand.
AGGCACCCTCAAGGTCCTCCAAGCCGCGAAAAAATGTAACATTACAAAAGTATTAAACGCATCCACATCTGCCGTCTATGGGGACAACCCAAACAAGCCATTAAATGAAAACGAGACCCTTAAGCCCCTTTCACCATACGCTGCTTCTAAGGTTTCGGCAGAATCATATTGTAACGTTTACACCCAATGTTACGGGCTTGAAACCGTATCATTAAGATACTTCAACGTGTTCGGACCCCGTCAAAACCCGAGATTAGAATATGCTGCTGTCATACCACGGTTCATAAACGCCATACTATCAGGAAAAAAACCGATAATCTATGGAGACGGCAACCAAACCCGAGACTTCATCTATGTAGAGGATGTGGTGGAAGCCAACATACTACTTGCAGAATCAAAATTCACAGGCCCAGTCAACATAGCCACTGGTAAGAGCATCACAATAAACAAATTACTAGAAGTGATAGAGGATATCCTTGAGGTTGACATCAAACCCATCCACCATGATCCGAGACCAGGTGACATAACAGACTCCAAGGCGGATGTAAGCCTCTTGAAATCCCTCGGATTCAAAAAGATTACGAAGCTCAAAAGCGGACTTGAAAAGACAATAGAATGGTACAAGAGAAGATAAAGACTTTTAAGGATTGGGAAGAATTTGTAAACAAACTATCAGCAAAGCCTATGAACAGCCATACTAACCTTTGATATCAAGGGTTAACTTGATATCCTCTAGTATTTCCCCAGCATAGTATCCTGAGAATATCAGGCCGAGGAAATTAATCATCCAAAATGATATTATACGGTCCATGAGTGCTATGCTCCCCGCTACATTGGCTGGTATCTGGAATAATATGAAAAGTGTTGTTAGGGAGATCTCAATTGAACCAAGACCCCCGGGGAGCATTGAGATCACCCCTATAAAATTTGCTAGGAGAAATATGATAACAATCACAAAAAAGCTCGTATGAACCCCAAAGGCCAAAAAAACTAGATACAATCTGATACATTCCATTAACCATGAGAGTAATGATAACGAGAAGATTATGAGGACGTCGCTCCTGCTTGAATAGGACTTAGTATGCTCAATAATATTGATTATAGTCACTGTTATCTTATCATAGATATTATCAAGGGTTTTCTCGGCTATTGGGGACCTTTCCAGGATCCTATGGATCCTATCATATAATCTTATACCTATGCCTTCCTTCCAATTAACCAAATAGATTAGGGCTGTTAAAAGGATCGAAATAGAACCTCCAATTAAAGCTATCCATCTTATCATGGGGATGAACAAGGCCGCGATTATGAGAAGACTCCCTGCTATTCCAAGGTCGAAAAATCTTTCAGTAAGCCCGGCTGATAATCCACGTGAGATGGGGATTTTATTTATCTTCTTACCAGCTAAGGCATTTATAATTTCCCCAGCACTTCTCATTGGACTAAGATTGCCCGCGAAGAGTCCTATAGTTTTCACGATAAAATTATCAACATAGGATCTCTTTTTATCAATTATAAAACCCCATCTAAGGGATCTTATAAATACTATGATAAAATGGACAATTATAGCTAAGATAATGATAAGCCATCGCACCCCCAAAAAAGCGTATATCACATTGGAAGGGCCTACCCATCCTATAAGGATCAAGAGGAGTATGAGGCTGAGAATGAAGACATAGAGTTTTTTCATGATTATAACCTCTCCAAAAAATTAATACCTTTATAGATTGTTCAAACGCATTCTTATCTTCTCTATAATCTTATGGGATAATGCTCGCGTTATGAATATTATATACCTCAGGAGATCTGATAGTCCTATGTATGATTTTTCCATGTCATAATGGCAGCCTATTGGAACTTCATCTATTATAAGTCCGTGCGCCGCTGCCACGCGTATAAGCTCTGATTCATAAATATAATCATCATATGGTATTTTAAGTAATAATTGTGCTTGATCTGCGCTAATGGCTTTGAAACCGCTTTGGCTGTCAGTTAACTGATAACCTGTCAAATAATCTAGGAGATAAGTTGTTATCCTATTAGAAAATCGTCTATGCAATGGCATCCTACTGATATCATCCATAAAACGAGAGCCTATAACTATCTGGGCCCCATTAATCCGGGATGCTAAAGATTCTATATACTGGGGGTCATGTTGTCCATCACCATCCATCAAAACTATAACATCATATCCATTGTTGATTATTGCCCTAACCCCTGTTTTAACAGCCGCGCCCTTACCTTTATTCTCCCCATGTTTTATAACTGCTGCGCCGGCTTTTTCGGCTAGTGTGCTCGTACTATCTGTAGATCCGTCATCTACAACTATAACATCTCCATATTTAACGGCCTCCTTCACAACTTCTCCTATCTTCGCCTCTTCATTATATGCTGGTATTATTATAACTATCTTCATAGTATCCACGATAAAAAGGGTTGATT
>LGEU01000107.1 GCA_001507955.1 Methanobacteriaceae archaeon 41_258
AGAAAAAAGGTGGCAGATTTTGTGAACGCCCAAGCAGAGGAGATAATATTCACAAAGAATACAACAGAGGCAATAAATCTTGTCGCAACAGGTCTCAGATTTGAGAAGGGGGATTCTATTATCGTCCCAAACATAGAACATCATTCAAATTACCTACCTTGGTTAAAACTCCGAGAAAAAGGTGTGAAAATAAAAATAATCAAAGCAGATGAAAATGGTGTTATCGACCCTGGGCGCGTAGAAGAAGCCGCTGACGAGAATACCAAGCTTATAACAGTAACACATGTATCCAATGCTATAGGTTCGGTACAGGATATAAAAACGATTGGCAAGATCTCAGAAGAGAACAATATCCTCTTCATGGTGGATGCTGCACAATCATTTGGTCATATGAAAGTTGATGTTAAAAAATTTAGAGCAGACTTCGTAGCATTCCCAGGACATAAGGGGGCCTTAGGTCCTGTTGGCACAGGATTCCTCTACTGTAACCTTCAAAATGTTGATAAACTTGAACCTCCAAGTCTTGGTGGAGGTACCGTAATTGACGTCCTAGAAGATCAGTTTAAATTAGAAGAACCACCAAGGAGATTTGAGGCTGGAACATTAAATATAGCAGGTTTCATAGGCCTTGGAAGGGCCATAGACTACCTTAAGAGGATAGGTATGGACAGGATAGAAAAACATGGGGAAGATCTTACAAAAAGATTATATAAGTGCCTCACAGAAATTGACGCAGTTGAATGTTATGGGGACCCCAAAAATATTTATGGGATAGTATCCTTCAACATAGATAATATAAACCCTGATGATGTTGCGAGAATGCTGGATGAAATGGCTTGGATATGTGTTAGGAGCGGTCATCATTGCGCCATACCAGCTATGAGACATCTTGGAGTCCATGAAAGGGGTGGTACCGTGAGAGCCTCCATCCACTATTATAATATCCTAGAAGATATTGAAATACTAATAGAAACTGTAAATGAAATAGCAAAATAGGGGGGTGTCTAAGATGACAAAGGCACAAGTGATAGCCCTACTCATAATAATCATAATGATCATAAGCACAATCGCATATGCGCTAGTGTAAAAACTTTCATTGGAGGGAACATGGTAATGGAAAAGGTTAGGATAGGGGCTGTGGTAGCTGAATTTAATTATGACATAACCCAGATGATGTTAAAGTTGGCTGAAGAACATGCTAAATTTCTCGGTTCTGAAATAACTAAGGTCGTGCCTGTCCCGGGCGTTTTTGACATGCCCCTTGCGATCAAGAAACTCTTGGAGGATGACAAGATAGATGCTGTCATAACACTTGGAGCCGTTATCGAAGGCGCTACAGATCACGATCAGATAGTGGCACAGCATGCATCCCGTAAAATAGCCGACCTTGCACTAGAATATGATAAACCAGTAGCCCTAGGAATCTCAGGACCAAGCATGACCCGCTTAGAAGCCCATCAACGAGTAGATTATGCTAAAAGGGCTGTTGAAGCCGCTGTTAAAATGTATAGGAGACTGAACAAACTTTAAGTCTTGGGATTGAATTGCAGATTTTAAAACCTGAAGAATTAAGGGAGAAGTTTAAGGATCCTTGGATAGCCCCCTATAAGAAGATTATCACAATGGTGGACAAAGACCTTGTGGAGATAATAGAATATCATCCATGTATCTCAGGCTCCCATTGGATGATCTACCAATACCCGCGGACAAGCAAATTAATACTAAAAGCAAAGAGGGATGGTAACCGCCATGTTTACCTTACAAGGACGGGGAAAACCCATCTGAATCTAAGGGCAAGTTTGAATGCTGCTGGGATCGAAGAAGTCACTATAACCGGGGACGAGGTCAAGGTTGTCCACGCCGGCCTCGCAGGGGCTGGGGTTGGCGCTGCAATGTGTAGGGGGATGGCAGAAGGCGTTAAGCGGGTTGAATTATATGATATGGGTGGAGGGTCAAAGCTTGGACGTGCCGCTGTGATAACACCAAGACTTGAAAAGGTTATCATAGGCATAGATGATACAGATACTAAAGATAAGGGAGCTACATGGACCCTTGCCCATAATATTGGGGTTGAACTTTCAAATAAAGGTTTTGAGTACTTAGATCATATTATAGTGCAACTTTATCCACACAATCCATATAAGACGCAGAATTGTGTTTCCGTGGCATTAACATTCGCAGTTAAACCAGGAACTCAGGATAAGCTCGTAGAAAGGATTGTAGAGAAGCTAAAGGAGAAAACTCTTTCTGATAAGACTTCCATCGCGATATTTAATGGTATAATGATCCCAGAGGAACTTAAAGAATATTCTATAAGGGCCAAGAGAGAATTAGTTACTGTGGAGGATGCCAAACAGGTTGCAGAAAGGGTTGGGATCCGACTAGTAGAAGTCACTGGAGCCCAGGGGCAGATCGGGGCCCTTGCAGCTATAGGATTGTCTGATGATGTTGACGAGGCTGTTAAAGTTTATCAGAGATGATATTGAGGAATATACCATCTTCTGTTGTGGCGAATCGCATATTACTCTTTATTGGCTTTCCGATCTCTACTGTTATAATATGAGCACCCCAGTATATGGTATAGTTTTCCCGGGGCAAGTTTTCATTAAAGTATATTGTCCTAGCATGCAGTCCATTTATATAAATGGAGTATGAGCCATTCTCTATCACACCCGAGGTTGTGGCGATCTTTTTACCATCAAAGTAGATGTTTACTTCACGTCCACTTTTATCATTATCCTCAATCAAGATGCCATTTTCTATCGTAACATTAGATTGATTTAAAATTTTCTGGACTGCGAATATATTATCGAAAACTTTGCGAAGTGCGCTGTCTCTGATCACATCTCCCACATTCACATCTAAAACTTCCCTGGCATTTGCTGGTATCCTTATGATGTTACCATCACTAGGCCTTGATTCTTTTAATGTGTAATCTACTCCCCCAATGTAGATAATGTCACCATAGTTGAGCCCTAGGGTGTCAACAGCCTCTTTCGGCAACCTTATAGTATCATTTTCGCCTTCAAGAGCACTATCTATGGTATATGGCCCCCTCACATCGAATGTCCTATTCTCCACGTTCTTCTTCCATATTATAAGGTTTCCGGGGTTGGGTTCGATGGATATTTTACCCTCATCAATATGAACTGCCCCTAAAAGTGCTGAAATCATGGCAACAAGGATAAGGGCTGATACAAGAATGGGAAAATGCATGTAAACGAATGACCTTAAAACTTGTAAGCGCCCCTTTGAACGGGCTAAAACATAATATGATCTTTTAACCAATGCCACAAGATAATAGGCTGCTATGATCACCCCCACAATACCCATTATAATACCCACAGTTGGGGGAAGCGCCCTGATAAAAAATATGCTGAATATCCCAAGGGTGGTGAGTGAAAGTCCAAGTATACACATTCGAATTGATTCCCCCATGGAATCTATCATGGTTATCCTACCATATTCAAGGGCCCTGGCAACGATGGTCCTGACAACTTCTGTAGCTACAATGTTAAGGTCAGAAAGACTCGCCATATCATGTTCAAGTTCGCCTATATCAACCTCTTTAACATTTAATCCTTGGACGTCAGCATCAAGAATTATCCCCACGTCAACCCCATAATCATCCTCAAATTTCATCCGTTCAATAACGCTTCTTTTAGCGGCGAATTGACCGCTTAATGGTTGCTCAAATTTTATCTCCGGGAAAAAAAACCTTAGAAGGGGTTTTGCAGTTAACTCGGTAACTCTACCAGCTCTCCTTTTAAATTTAGTCTTTGTAATATCTGCTCTACCATCTATGATGGGTTTTATCATCTTATCTATCTTGGCTGTTGTGATATTTTTAAGATCAGCATCCAAGAAGACTACAATATCCCCAGTTGAATGTTTAAAGCCTGTTCTAAGGGCTGCTCCTTTGCCACGATTGCTTGCATGGCGTATTATCGTCGCACCAGCCTTTTTAGCCTCTTTGTAAGTATTGTCGGATGAACCATCATCCACCACAATAACCTCATCTACATAAGATGAACTTTGGGCCGTCTTAACAACATTCGCAACAGTCTTTTCTTCGTTATAGGCAGGTATGATCACTGAAACACTAAAATCCCTTTCACGTCCCTTAAAAACACATAAAAGTATTACAATCATGAGGATTAACCAAGACATGTCTCTAACTCCAAAGATTCTATATCTTGTGGGATTATCTCCGACAACTCTACTAATGTTATTATAAAAAACACTACAATATATACATTAAACAAATTATAAAGAAAAGCCTAAAATTGAGATTTCACCTCATTAAAAGATTAAAATTGTAGGAAAAGACATTTTCACCCCATGTCAAAAGCCATGTTCCACATTCCTAATTTGAGTGATTAAGTCAAATGCGCGCTCCCTGATGGAAATGGCTTGCGAGGGTATCCCATACGAGCAATCATCGACATCACCCGCCCCAGACTGGTTGACAACGTCCCAAGAGCCGGCCCCCCTAGAAATCCAATATGTATTTAAATTTAACGGAGGTGAGAAGCCCGCCCATACCCTTTACAGATAGTGTTTCCAAAGGGCGTTAAATATGAAGCCAAAGGTAATGATAATTCTTGGAAGCGGAACAGATTATAGGATAGCCGAAAAGGCCATGAATATCTTCGAAGAACTTAGAATCCCATA
>LGEU01000002.1 GCA_001507955.1 Methanobacteriaceae archaeon 41_258
CCCATTATCTAATGTTATGATGAACGCCATGTCAACCGCTCCTATACCCGGCCTTGGCTCGCTTGGGTCAACGCATAAGAGCAGCACTTTCTTCTTTCCTTTCATGACATTCTGAAAGTCTTTATGTACAATAAAAGAGAGAATAGTACCTGCAAGGATGATTATTACTATGAATATTATAATTTTCCGGTTCATGGATGTGATGTTATCCTCCCCATTATATAAATCCTATGTAAGTAAAGCTTGTGCTATGGTGTTAAATTGGGGGGATACGAAGCCTAAAATTGCATGAGGAGAATATATATCCTGGACTGTCTGTCATTATATGCTTTGAAAACATGAAAATTTTTTTGATATCCATTTTAATAGCGGCGATCCTCTAATAGTCTGGGAAATTTAGAAAATCAAAATGATTAAAAGGATGATTATGATGACTATTGATATAAGTATATAATTAGAACCTCTGGACGTTCTATGGGTCTTAATTTCCTCTCTTTTATCTTGGACTGTGGAGATAAAATTCTGAGCATTATCATAGTCTTTCTCGAGCAAATTTTCAAGTGTAATTTCACCCTCTTTGGAAGTTCTGTTGGTAGTTTCATCAACTTTCTGAAGTTTTTCCGTGTAGGCCTCTTCTAGGGAATCATAATGTTGAAGTGAGCCTCCACATTCACATGAGACAAAATCAGAAGGGCTTTCACCTTTCTTCAGCTTATAATAGCCTCCACATTCTTCACAGACTAGATAGCCTTTAGAATCGGACTTTCCAGCCTTTGGCAACTGGAACCCCCCCACTTAACACCCCCCCACAAATTAAACATCATTATTTTGGGGGAGAGTATTTGGATTTATTTTATATTATTGTTTATAGATAAACCTTTTGTATATACCATTAAAAATTCTATTATAACTAGAGGCGTGAATAAAATTTTTTTTGAGAGGCTTCCAATATGGTGGTTATAGTAGTAGGGGTTGGTGAAAACAAAAATGTTGAGACAGCAGCGAATAATATGGATTTTGAAGTTCTTTTATCCTATTCAGAGGATGAATTTATTAAGATGATCCATGAGGGCATTGGGGATGCGTATGTGAGGGGTTCTTTAAATTCAGCGCCCATAATAAAAGAATTGCGGAAAATAGGTGATCCTAAAAGGGCATCTTTTATAGAATTGGATGATCACAGTTTTCTTTTAGCTCCTGTTGGTATAGATGAGGGGTTCACAATAGATGACAAGATAAAAATAATAGACTACTGTTCCAGGTTTATGGAAAAGATAGGAATGAAAGCTACAATAGCAGTTATTTCAGGTGGCAGGCCCCAAGATATTGGGAGAGCACTTGAAATCGATAAATCCATCAAAGAAGCCGAGAAGTTAACATCAATGATAAAAGATAAATATGATATAAAACATTATTATATTCTGATAGAGGATGCTATAAATGATGGACGTAATCTGATTCTAGCCCCAGATGGTATAACAGGTAACCTAATATTTAGGAGTCTCGTGTTGATTGGATCAGCTAGAAGTCATGGGGCTATAACCCTTGGGATAGACCCTATTTTTATAGACACTTCTAGAGCCCAGACTGTCAAAGGCTATGAGAGAGCGTTAAGATTCGCATATAAACTTGTCAATATGAAGGAGGATGGGGTATGAAACTCCTAAAGCCACTCTATAAACTCTACGAATGGTACATTTTAAAAGATCTGAAAAAAGAGAAAATGCCGAGGCACGTAGCCATAATAATGGATGGCAATAGGCGCTACTCAAGATTACAAGGCAGTAGGGATCCTATACAAGGCCACCAAAGAGGTATTAAAACCCTTGAAAAAGTACTAGATTGGTGTATAGACCTTGGAATAGAAATCGTTACGGTGTATGCGTTTTCCACCGAAAACTTCAAACGTCCCAGGAGGGAAGTGGAAGGGCTTATGAGATTATTCGAGGAAAACTTTAAAAGGGTTGCTGAAAATGAGAAGATCCATGAAAATCGTGTGAGGATCAAAGCCGTAGGCAACCTTGACCTCTTACCCGAGAACGTGAAGGAAGCTATTAGAATAGCTGAAAAGGCCACTGAAGAGTACGATGATAGGATCCTTAATATTGCAATAGGCTATGATGGGCGGCTAGAAATAGTTGAGGCCACCCGGAAGATAGCGCAGATGGTTAAGGAGGGTGAACTCGACCCAGAAGACATCGATGAGGATACTATAAATGATAACCTTTATACTGCGGGTTTAGAGGACCCCCACCTTATCATAAGGACTAGTGGAGAGGAAAGATTGAGCGGATTCTTGCTCTGGCAATCATCTTATTCTGAATTATACTTTTGTGACAGTCTCTGGCCAGAATTTAGGAAAGTGGACTTTTTAAGGGCTCTGAGATCGTATCAGAAGCGTGAGAGGAGATTCGGCGTCTGATAGTGGGGGTTTGATAGGATAATAGATATTCACTGCCACATAGACTTCAAAGAGTTTAACAAGGACAGGGAAGAGGTTATAAAAAGGGCTAAGGGAGGATTAACCGCTATCATAGATTCTGGAGTCGGTCTCGGGGGCGTTAGAAGATCCATCAGATTATCAGAAGAACATAAACATTTCATATACCCTACACTTGGTTTACACCCCGTAGACGCGGCTAGGATGGGAGACGAGCTCATAGAAACCATCATAAAAGAGATAGAAGATAACATAGAAAAAGCCGTGGGGGTTGGCGAAACAGGATTAGACTTCCACCATACAAAGGACCTTGAAGGTCGCAGAAGGCAAGAAAAGATCTTCAAATTATTCATAGAACTTGCGAGTGAATATGAGCTTCCACTCATAATCCATGCAAGGGACGGTGAAAAACAAGCCTTCAAAATCCTAAAAGAACATCCACTAGAAGATGTGATATTCCATTGTTATAGTGGCAGCCTAAACACTGCAAAGAATATAATAGAAGAGGGGTATTACCTTTCATTCTCTACTATGATATGTTTCATAGACCATCATCAGAGACTAATCAAAGATTTGCCACTTCAAAGTATCCTAACAGAGACAGATAGCCCATACTTGTCCCCATTCAAGGGTAAGCGGAATGAACCATTATTTGTAGAGGAAGCTGTGAAGAAAATAGCCCAACTAAAAAATACAAGCATCCAGGAAGTCGACAGAACAACGGAAAAAAATGCAAAGAAGATATTCAAAATATGAATCATTCTAGGACTTCCCTAGCTGCTATTAGAGCATTTATAGCAGCAGGAAACCCAGCATATACTGACATTTGTATTATAGTTTCGATTATTTCCTCCTTCGTGCAACCCGCATTAACAGCACCATGGATATGACTTTTAAGCTGTGGAGTGGCACAACCAAGGGTTGTTAAAGCGGCGATAGTTATAAGCTCCCTAGTTTTAAAATCAAGAACGCCACGGGAATATATTTCACCATAAGGGAACTCAGCAATTATACGCGCGAAATCAGGGGCTATACTCTCTAGTTCTTTTTTAAGTTTCTCATATGAATCCCTATGAATCCTATCCAATATCTTCAATCCCCTCTCATACCTTTCCATAATCTTATACCTCCCTAAGGCTAATATATCATCCAACAATAATAAAGTGGGGGGTGTACAATAAGTTGAAACCTTATGTCATATTAAATGCCGCCATGACACTCGATGGTAAAATAGCAACACACACCGGAAGCTCAGAAATATCAGGAAAAGAAGACTTGATAAGGGTCCATAAACTGCGCAGAGAATGTGACGCTATAATGGTAGGGATAAACACAGTACTCATAGACAACCCCCGTCTAACAATACACAAGATAAAAGCGGACAAGTCAGAAAACCCCACAAGGATAGTTGTCGACAGTAAGGCAAGAACGCCCCCAGATTCCAGAATACTCAACAAAGAGGCTCCAACAATAATAGCAGTTTCAAAAAGCGCCCCAGAAGAAAAAATCAAAAAATTATCAGAAAAGGCCAAGATAATCACAGCAGGTGATGATAAAGTCAACTTAAAAACCCTAATGGCTGAACTAGGAAAAATTGGCATAAAAAAGTTAATGCTAGAAGGCGGTTCAACCTTGAACTTCTCCATGCTCAAGGAAGGCCTCGTAGATGAGGTGAGGGTTTGCATAGCACCCATGATAGTGGGTGGTGTTAAGGCAAAAACACTAGTAGGCGGCCAGGGAATACCCTATATGAAGGATGCTATAAAACTAAAACTCGAAAAATACTACCCACTTGGGGAGGATCTCATCCTAGAATACAAGGTTATAAGATCCATAAGAAGGGAGGATACTCAAATTGCTTGAGGAAATCTATGAGAGAATAATCAAGTTAAGAGAGGATGGATGTCAAGATGGTCTCAAGAGCATTTGCCGCATGGATGAATTTTATTTCAATCAACTGATGGCCCGCCTACAAAAGGAGATAGAAATCGTGAATAAGTATAACCCCCCGGCAAGGCCCGCTTTGGATCCCCTAGTATCCACAGAACTTGGAATTTACCGGGGCGACGACTACCAGATAGGCCGATTACTAGGTTACCCAGAATGTTGCGTGAAAAGTTTTTCAGAAGAGACAAGATTCGCAATAGATAAAGATCATTTGAAAGAATTAGAAGAATTAGACGCGCCAGAGGGGGCTTGTGCACTCATACTACCATCAGGTTTCATACCTTGCAGTTTAAAATGTCCAAGAGCATGGGAAAGTAAATTGATAGCCTATGTAGACTCTGAGGAGTACCAGATGATACTAGAACTTGAGGAGGAACTTAAAAGAGAATTACCACACTTTCATCTAGGCTACAATGAATATTATGAGAAACTTCTAATCAAAAAAAAGCCAGGATAATGGGGTTACCTCTTCCTCCATATATAGATTAAGAGCAGGGCTAATCCTATGATAACACCATAATCTAGGATATGGAATATGGACTTTACGGTTGGCCAGTGAGGGCCAAGGGTGTATCCAATGTATGTTAAGGCGAAACACCATGGGATCGATCCTATGAGGGTATAAATTGTGAATTTTTTCAAGTCCATTTCAGCTATCCCCGCAGGTAATGAAATGAATGTACGTATACCAGGGAGAACCCGGGAGATGAAAACTGCTTCATGACCATATTTTGCAAACCACTCTTCCGCCATTTCAAGTTTCTTCTTTGTGATAAGGATGTATTTGCCATATTTTTCAAGTAATGGTCGGCCACCATAAAATCCTATAATGTATGCTATCAATGAACCTATAAGGTTTCCTAGAGCTCCTATGATTGTAACGCCGAGGATGCTCATACCACCCTTCCATGCGACGTATCCGCTGAATGGCATTATAACCTCACTAGGCAGTGGAATGCATGCACTCTCAAGGATCATACATATAAAAACGCCAAAATATCCGGTTCCTTGGATAAATTCAATGACGATATTGCTCAGATGCTCTAAAAAACTGAATTTTAGGAATATTAGCGTCATGTCTCTTTTTGCCTCTGATAAAATTATAGGATTTGGAAGGTATTATGAGAATTTTTTGAATGAGTGGGGGTTGAAGCCGAATCTTATTAATGTCTGTTTGTCTTCTTCTGTGAGTTTACTTTCGGAGGTTGGTGGTACTGGTTTTCCGCTCTTTGCTAGTATGGTTCCCCCTTTTCTTTGCGCGCCTAGGAATTTGCCTCCATCCCCATTTATTATGATGGTACCGGATTTCATGTCAATGGCTGTGAAGTCATCGGCATTTCCATCTATTATTACTGTGCCTCCACTTAGTAGGGCTCCTGTGTTCCTACCAGCATTTCCATCTACTCTTACAATGCCCCTTTTCATTAGTATACCCGTGGAAAGGTCAACATTGCCTTTATGTATTATCTGGGCTTCCACGTCTAGGCGCGCCCCAATCGTGTCTCTTATACGCCTATCATCTATTATAAGCCTGTTACCTGTGAAGGTCGCTCCTATTAGTTTTTCTCCTTGGAGGCCGTTGGTGACTATGTCCGTTATTGATCTGAATTTCTTATAGCCTTTCTTGTCAGATTCCACTTCTATAAGGTTCCCGATGGGCTCTTTGACCTTGCCTTTGACGTATATACCCCCTTTTAGCATGCTTATACCCATCCTGGTGTCAACATCACCCTCTATGATAACATCACCTACGTCTATTGCCTTTCCCGCTCCCCCGAAGAACTTTAGATCGACTCCCATACTTGAGCATGTCCTATGACCAGCATCTCCTAATATTCTGAGGGTACCACCATTTTTCAAGTGTTCTACGATGTCCTTGTATGTGTGGCCTGTTCCGGGTATTTGGTCTTCTGGTTCGAGTTCTTCACCCTTTTGTTGCCAATAGAAATTGTAAGTGAAATCTGCTATGCAATCTACGGGACCATCTGGTTCTATTTCAAGGATGTTTTCCCGGTCACTTTTCCTTTTCAAGAAATTGAACAATTCACTCACCTTCATCAGGATCTTATGTTCTTATTTGTAATATGAACTAAATAATATTTTAGAGAAAGAGGTGGAGATTCTGGTATGGGAGAAGTTGTTAGGTTCTTGTCAGATATTGGTGTTGACACAAGATTTGTGAGTGTAATGAAGGATGCTGTCCTTATAAATAATCTCAGGTTTTCAAGGTTTTCCAGGAGGCGGGAGGAACTGTTCAAGAAACATTATCCTAATATAAAGGTTGTGAGGTCTAAAATTTTCCAGATGATATGTTCGAGGGTTTCCCGCGTACTATCAGCCGAATTAGAACCTCATCAGAGGATATTTGTCAAGGAAGGTGATGATCCGCTTTCATACACGTTATATGCTGTATTGGAGCCCTACACTAGAAAATATGGTGTCAGTTTAGTTTCCGGGCCGGAATTTGATTTTATCGCATCTCCATTAACACTGGATCATATAATAGCTGATGCTATAGAGAAGATGATTAATGGAAAGCTTATTGTTGGTCCTCCAAGGGAGGATTATAGGGGGAGGTTATTGTATCCTCTATCCAGGGTGCCTGTAGCTTGGATTGAAAGATGGTTGGGAGTCGGGCCGATAAGAGTAACAGGGGATAATGTTGTCGAGGAGTTTCTTGGGTTCTTTGAGGAAGTTTTCCCACAATTTAGAGAGAACATGCTGAAATCCTTAGATTATATCAAAGAGGGTGTTATTTGAATTGTAGTAGTGTTGTCTGTTTTTCCTTGATTGGAGGATCCTCTCTTTCCATTTTCTTAATTTTGGATGGTTTTCTCTTCCCTTTAAGTATCTTGAATTCTTCATTGGTTAATTCTAAATATTTTCTGATCTCCTGGGCAGTTTTTTCATCTTCTAGGATTATCTTGAGGTAGGGGAATGTTGTGATGGCAACCTTTTTTGATATGTGCAGTTTTTTTGAGATCTTTTCCGCCAGATTATCTATTATTTGGCGTTTGGTCTTTGTTCTCCCAAAGAATTGGAATGATCCGGGTCCTGCGTATCTTGTAAATTTCTTATAGGTTTCATCCTTTGATAGGGCCACTCCCACTCCTATATGTTCTGATGCATAGCGCCAATATATGTAGTCTCTTGTTTGTGTCGCTCTTCCGAAGAATATGTCGGCGCGGGAGAGATGATTGTAGGCTTTTCTTATCTCGTGGGGTTTTTCATATTCTCTTGGGATGTTCTCTGCTGTGAATTCAAGTAATAGTTGGGGGTCTTCGTCGATTTGCATGGCTTCTTTTATATGTCTAATATTTTTGCTCTTTAGGATGGCTCTTATAGCGTCGAATAGGCCCGGGAAAACATCTTTTTCACCAGCTTCTAGGAGCTCCGCTCCGATCTTCTTTTCTCCTTTTGCCATGGCCTCTAGGTCGTTTATGGCGGATCTTAGGTCCCCATGTGATCTTTTGGCGAGTTCTCTCAAAATTTTGGGGTCTGCTTCTATGTTTTCTTTTTGGCATATCCTTTTGAGGAATGCTACTATTGAGTTTGGGTGTGCTTTTCTGATGGTGATGATTTTACAAGCTGGTTTTATTGTTTGAAGTTTTTTACTGTAGGGGTCGTTGGCTGTTAATACTATGGGATGTTTTGATTCTTTTATTATCTTGTTTATTGCGCGCACTCCTCCGCGGTCTTCGTTTCCGTGGATGCCGTCAACTTCGTCGAGTATGATGAGTTTGAGGTTATCATTGAATAGCGATTTGGTGGTTGATGCTTCCCCTATAATGTTCATGAGGAGGTCATGGGATCTTTTGTCACTAGCGTTAAGTTCTAGTTTATCTGAGAAGTGAGATCCTATGATATGGGCTAGTGTTGTTTTTCCAGTGCCTGGGGGTCCTATTAGTAGGAGTGGGTGTTGTGGTTTGCCATTTTTCCATGCTTGGATCCATTTTTTTATTTCTTTGATGGCCTTTTTGTTCCCCACCATTTCATTGAATGTTTTTGGCCGGTATTTTTCAGTCCATGACATCATCTTGCCCCGATCACTTGGATAGGAATGTTGTGAGTAATGCTTCTAATTGTATTCTTGGATTTGCACCTTCTCTTATCCTGAAGTCGTATTCTCCTATGGAGTCAACGAATTTTATGTAGGTTTCGACTTCTATGGATCCTTCCATGGCTAGTCTTGATACTTCCTGGTATATCTGGTCTACCATGTCTTCCCCACTTACGCCTTGTAGTATCATTATCTCCCTTAAAAGGTTCCTGGCGTCCATGAAATCTCCTTTGAGGGCCGTTTTTATCATCCTACGGACGTCCTTCGGCCGGGCTCTCGAAACTACCTCGTATATTGTGTCTTCAGTTATCTTTTCTTGTAGTGAGGCTGCTGCTTGTAATATGTTTATGGCCTTTCTAAGGTCACCCTCTGATAGATATGCTATGATGTCTAGAGCCGTTGGTTCATAGTCTAGTTTTTCTTCCTCTGCGATATATTTTAGTCTTTCTTTTATCTGGTGGCCTTTGAGTGGTAGGAAGCGGAATATGGCGCATCTTGATTGTAGCGGTTCTATTATCCTCGATGAGTAATTGCAGGAGAGTATGAACGCTGCAGTTTTTGTGTACATTTCCATTTCTCTTCTGAGGGCGTGTTGGGCGTCCCTTGTCATATTGTCTACTTCGTCGAGGAATATTATCCTGAATGGTGCGCCTATTGGTTTTAGACGGCAGAAGTTTTTGATGTTGGTCCTTACAGTGTCTATTCCCCTTGCATCAGAAGCGTTAAGTTCTAGGAAGTTTTGCTTCCAATTTTTTCCTAGTATTTCCTTTGCCAATGCTAGTGCTGCTGTTGTTTTACCGACTCCTGCAGGTCCTGTGAACATGAGATTGGGCATGCTTTTCTGCTCAACATAGCGTTTAAGCCTTGATATGATGTGTTCTTGTCCCACTATATCTTCTAATGTTCTTGGCCTGTATTTTTCAACCCATGGTCCTTCCAATTTTGATCACCTTATGATTTCTAGTATTGCCTCTTCCATTATATCTGTGGGGGCTTCTTTTCCTGTCCATATCTTGAATGATTCTGCCCCTTGGTATACTAGCATTTTTATTCCTGATATTGTCCTGGCCCCTGCCTTTTCGGCTTCTTTTAATAATCTTGTCTGAGGTGGATTATAGACTAGATCTTTCACGATCAGGTTCTTATGTAATATCTCCGCGGTTGCGAGGGGCTTTGCATCGGTATTTGGGTACATTCCAACCGGTGTTGTGTTGATGAGGATATCCGAGTCCTTAATCTTCTCTTTCAAGTGTTCTAGGCCGCCGGCGAATACGCTGGTTCCTAGTTTGTTTTTTATGTCCTCTGCTAGCTTCTTGGCGTTTTCAGGTGTCCTGTTGAGGATGTGCAAGCCCCCTATATTATAGGAGACTAATTGAAATGCGATAGCCCTTGAAGCCCCACCAGCACCCAATATTATAATATTCTTGTCATCGAGTGTTGTCACCTCTTCAAGGGCTCTTACACAGCCTAAGCCGTCTGTGTTGAAACCCCATACTTTTCCGTCTTCTAATTTTAAAGTGTTAACTGCTCCTATAAGCTCTGTTGTTTCATCTACTTTGTCGACGTAGTCTAGTATATCTACCTTATGTGGGATTGTGACATTAAGGCCTTTTATATTAAAGGTTTTCATGGCTTCTATCGCCTCTTTTGCCATTCCTTTTTTCACGTGGAAGGCTACGTAAACATAGTCCAGGTTTAGGTGATTGAATGCAGCATTATGCATGATGGGTGATAGGCTGTGTTCCACAGGATCCCCTATCACCCCAACAACATTGGTTTTTCCTGTTATCATTTTATCAAGGGCCTCCTCTTTTCTTAACTCCTTTGGATAGATCCAAGTATATTTATTTGTTGTTGATGATAATATATTCTATCACGATCATGAGAGGGGAATAAAGGTGCTTGCAAAACAAAGATTTGTACTTGATACAACTGCATTTACTGATAAACAGTTAAGGGATCTGATAGGCTCTGGTGATCTGCATAAGTCAGTTGATAAGCTGCTCGACCTCATAGCGAGATCCCGTATCAGATTAAATATAAGCTGTCATATGCCCCCAGTAACTTATAAGGAGTTCACTGATTATATGAACAGGTATAGTTGCCCAGAGGATATTCTTGTGAAGGCGGAGACATGGATAGTGAAAAAGACACCAAACCGTTATGATACTCAGATACCATCCCAGGTTTTCTTCGAGTATGTCCGGGACATAAGGGAGAGGATGAACAAGGGTATGAGGATCTCAGAGGCCGCCATATGGGAGGCTGCAGTGGAGGCCATGGTAATGGCCTCGAAGGGTGTTAAAAAGAGCAGAATAGAAATGGAAGTTATAGGCGGGGCTATAAAGGACTTCAGGAAAAAATATAGGAGCGCCCTCCGCAGGGGGACCCTTGACAGCGCCCCAGATCTTGACGTTTTATTATTGGCTAAGGAACTAGGTGCAGGTGTTGTCGCAGCAGATGAAGGCATCCAAGTATGGGCTGAAAGATTAGGTTTAAGATTCCTTGACGCAATATCATTCCCCAAAATGTTGGAGGAATACCTTAAATATTATGAATAGTCCACGGGGGAGAATACATGGAGATAACAAGGCCACGTGGGACAAGAGATTTTTTATTCAAGGAGATGAAAAAGAGAAAAGAAGTGGAGGAAACCTTGAAGAAAATCTTTGAAACTTATGGTTATCATGAGATAAAAACTCCAATCTTCGAAGATTTAAAACTCTTCACTTTAAAATCTGGAGAAGAGATAGTGAAACAGATATACCATTTCAAGGATAAAGCAAACAGGGAATTGGCTTTGAGGCCAGAGCTTACAGCACCGGTCGCCAGATTATACTTGAATGAGATGAGAAAACATCCTAAGCCTATAAAATTGTACTATTATGGGAGTTGTTTCAGGTATGAGAGGCCGCAGGCTGGTAGATTCAGACAATTCTGGCAGTTTGGATGTGAACTTATGGGTGCGGAATCCCCGCAGGCGGAAGCAGAGGTGATAGCATTAGCAGTGCATTGCCTGCGAGAACTTGGCCTCAAGGAATACAAGTTACATATAGGACACCTTGGCATACTTAGGGGAATATTAGAAGATGCTGGGATAAAAGGGGAGCCGCAGGATAGAATAATGGGCCTTATCGATAAAGGGGACTTGGAAGGACTTAAACTCCACTTGGAGAATATAAAAGCAGACAAAACCGTGAAGAACCTGTTATTGTCCATCATAGGCATGAAGGGCGGACTGGAAGTGCTTGAAAACCTTGAAAGCATGGTTGGGAGTTGCGAACCCGCCCTAGAATCTATTGAAGACCTCAGAAGGCTCGTAATGCTCCTAGATGATTTCAAGGTTGAAAAATATAACTTGGATTTGGGAATTGCAAGGGGATTAGACTACTACACTGGTATAGTATTCGAGATTTATGTACCGTCATTAGGGGCCCAGAAACAAATCTGTGGAGGCGGCACATACAACCTCATAGAATTGTTCAGTGGCGAAAAAATCCAATCAACAGGATTCGCATTCGGATTCGACAGACTAGTAGCAGCCCTCAAAAGACAAGAAAATGAGATTTTCCAATTTGCAAAGGTTTTCGTGGCCCCAGTTTCAGATTCAACCCGTCCATCAGCCTATAGGATAGTCCAGGGGCTTCGAGAGGCGGGCATACCTTCAGATGTCGACCTTTCAAGTCGGAAACTGAGGAAAATATTATCATATGCAGATCATCTCAACGTGGAAAAAGTCGTCCTCGTAGGTGAAAGGGACCTCAAGGATGGTAAAGTCACTGTCAAAGACATGAAAACAGGCACTCAAGAGCTTGTAGAAATTGATAAGATAATAGAATACCTCAAGGAGGAATAAAGATACTAAATTTCAGACATGAAATAGGCGGGGAGAAGCTTATAATAGCAATAGCCCAGGACAAAAATACTAACGAGATCCTAATGGTGGCATATATGAACAAAGAAGCCCTACAGCGGACAATAGAGACCAGTATGGCCCATTACTGGAGCACATCAAGAAAAAAAATCTGGTTAAAAGGTGAAAGTTCAGGACACATCCAAAGGGTGGATGAAATTTTAGTGGATTGTGACATGGACGCCATTATACTCAAAGTGGAACAAAAGGGTGGCGCATGCCATACTGGTCATTATTCCTGCTTCTATAGGAGGTTAATCCCCCCAAAAAAGCTGGAGAATATAGGGCGGAAGGTTTTCAATCCTGAGGAAATCTATAGGGGATGATTAAATATGAGAATAGTCCCAGATACAAGCGTTATTGTGGATGGTAGAATCACAGATATAGTACAGGAAGATGAATTCAAGGGGAGTGAAGTTATAATACCTGAGGCCGTAGTCTCAGAACTAGAATATCAAGCGAACAGGGGCCGTGAAACAGGATTTAACGGTTTAGAGGAGCTTAAAAATTTGCAAGAGTTGAGTAAGGGGAATATAATCTCCATAAGCTTCGTTGGTAGAAGACCCACACTAGATGAGATAGCCCTTGCAAAGGGTGGTGAAATAGATGCCATGATAAGAAGCACAGCCAGAGAACATAATGCCATACTAATTACAAGTGACAGGGTACAAGCAGAAGTTGCAAGGGCACAAGGACTAGAAGTAATATACATACAACCAGAAGTCCTAGAATATGATAAACTCGAGATAAGCAAATACTTCGATAAGGACACAATGTCGGTACATCTAAAAGAAAACGTTGTCCCCATGGCAAAAAAAGGAAAACCAGGAAAAATAGAACTTGTCAAGATAGGATCCAAGCCACTTAAACGTTCAGAAATTCATAGGATGGCCCGTGAAATAGTTGAAAGGGCCAAGAGCGACTTGAAAAGTTTCATTGAAATAGAAATGGAAGGCGCCACGGTAGTCCAATTCCGTGAATATAGGATATCCATTGCAAGACCTCCATTCTCAGAGGCCATGGAGATAACGGCTGTAAGACCAGTTGCAAGGGTTTCACTCGAAGATTATAGTTTATCTGATGAATTAATGGAACGTTTAAGGGACACGGCCAAGGGCATAATAATCGCCGGGGCCCCTGGCGCTGGTAAAAGCACATTCGCCCAGGCAGTCGCCGAATTCTTCAGCAAGGAAATGAATGCAATAGTCAAAACAATGGAATCTCCAAGAGATTTGCAAGTAGGTGATGAAATAACACAATATGCTCCAATAGAAAGGGACATGCAAAAGACCGCTGACATACTACTCCTTGTAAGACCAGACTACACAATATATGATGAGCTGCGGAAGACAAGAGATTTTAGGATATTTGCTGATATGCGCCTTGCAGGTGTGGGCATGGTTGGAGTGGTCCACGCCACCAGGCCCATAGACGCCATTCAGAGGATAATAGGACGAGTAGAACTGGGGATGATACCCTCAATAGTGGATACGACCATATTCATCGAAGATGGGAAAATAAAAGCGGTCTATGACATCTCCCTAACGGTTAAGGTACCAAGTGGCATGGTTGAAGCAGACCTTGCAAGGCCTGTTATAGAGATCAGGGATTTTGAAACAGGAGAACTGGTATATGAGATTTATACTTATGGTGAACAGACCATAGTAATGGAAGTTTCTACCATTGCTGAAAGAAAAACTCCAGCTCAGTTAATCGTTGAGAGGGAAATTGAAAAGGAGTTCAGCAAGCGGCTACCCCCCGGTAAATTCAAGGTCGAGCTCGAATCTGATGAAAGGGCGAAGGTATGGGTTGAAGAGAAATATATACCCCAGATCATAGGCAAGAAGGGTAAAACCATCGAAGAGATCGAAGATAATATAGGGATAAGCATCAACATAGAACCTCTCAAAAAAGTAGAGGAAAAGAGCTTAATAAAGGTTCCAGTAGATATATCTGGGAATTATGTGGTCCTAGAGTTCGGTAAAGATTCCATAGGAGTATCATATGATATACTAATAGATGATGAATATTTGTTCACAGCCACAGTAGGGAAAAAAGGCACAATAAAGATAAAAAAGGATATTGAATTGGCAGAGATGATATTAAACGCAATGAGGGAGGGAGTGCCGATAAAAGCCCGTTTAAGGTCTGAAACATGATATGGGGGTATTTTTTGGATTTTGGAGTTTCAACATTAGCCTTGCACCCGGCACCACTTAATATTACCCTAGAATACCTAGAGGGACTTGGTATCAACTATTGTGAGATAATCAACGAATACCCATTAGATAGGATACAGGAGGATCTAATCAGCTCATACTCCCTCAAATTCATAGTACATGCTCCAATCTCTGATGTTAACATAGCCTCTCCAAATAAGAGGATAAGAAGATCATCGATAATGGAGATAAAATCTTCACTGGACTTGGCAGCGCACTTGGACTCGGATAAGCTAATATTACATCCTGGCAGCGTACCATTCCTTGCAAGAGCATACAAGGATAAAATCATAGGATATAATCTCCAGTCACTCAAAGAACTTAAAAAGTATGCGGATGATCTGGGCGTGACACTCTGCCTCGAAAACATGCCAAAGATGGAAGGCTACCTCTACAATAACTTGAAAGAATTACAAAAACTGGTAGAAGAACTGGAGATCATGGCCACCCTTGATATTGGCCATGCCCATACCATGGGTTACACAACCAAGGACATCAGAATAGAATTAGTAGGCCATATACACCTCTCAGACAACGACGGCTTAAAAGATTCCCATAATGCCCTTGGAACAGGGAGCATAAACTTCCCTGAATTATTCAAGAACTTGAGAGGATATAATGGTATCCTAACAATTGAAGTGAAGAGTAAAAAAGAGTTAATTGAAAGTTTAACTTTCCTTAAAAAATTAAACCTACTTTAGGTGGTATATGATGGATAGGAAAATTGCCATAATAGGAGGAACCGGAGATCAGGGCATGGGATTGGCCCTAAGACTCGCGATGGCGGGTGAAGATGTTGTAATAGGCTCAAGGGATTCGAAGAGAGCCCAGGATACAGTGGACAAGATAAAAGAGATGACAGACGCGCCCGGGTTGAAATTGGAGGGTATGAGTAATGAAGATGCCGCCAGCCTAGCAGATATCATAGTATTAACGGTACCATTACATGCCCAGATGGCAACCCTAAAGTCCATAAAGGAACACATCAAAGGTAAGATTCTCATAGATGCTACAGTACCCCTTGAAAGTTCACTTGGCGGCTCAGGTGCAAAATACCTTGACCTATGGGATGGTTCAGCCGCTGAAAGATCTGCGAAATTCCTAGAAAACGTGGTCGTAGTATCGGCATTTAACAACATAAGTGCCTATAGCCTGCTAAACTTCAAGGAAGATGTGGACTGTGACTGTCTCATAACATCAGACGACGAAGAAGCCAAGAAGATCGTGATAGAACTTGCAGAGAAAATACCAGGGGTCAGGGGCATAGATTGCGGATCCCTAGAAAATGCTAGGATAATCGAGAAAATAACACCACTACTCATCAACCTTAACATGAAAAACAAGATAAAGAATGCTGGTATAAGGATAACAAAAATTTGAGGAGAATCCAAATGCTCCTCGAAACCGTAAAGAAGATACTGGAACATGCCTTGAAAGTCGCGGAAAAAATCAACAAAAAAGACCTAGACAAGATCATAGAGTTACTCACAGCATCAAAATCCATATTTGTATTGGGCAGCGGCAGGTCAAAACTAGTAGGTGAAGAATTCGCAATGAGACTCGCCCAATTAGAACTAAATGTCCATGTGATCGGAGACTCCACAACCATCACACCCAGAGAAGGCGACCTTATCATAGTTATTT
Organism: Methanobacteriaceae archaeon 41_258; assembly: GCA_001507955.1. Taxonomy (GTDB): domain Archaea; phylum Methanobacteriota; class Methanobacteria; order Methanobacteriales; family DSM-23052; genus Methanothermobacter_A. The sequence goes on from LGEU01000002.1 coordinate 16,224, forward strand.
CAAGTTCAGGGGACACAAGCAGCATAATAACAGAGGCCAGGAGATTAAAAAAGAAGGGTGTCAATATCATAGGAATAACAGCAAACCCAAGATCGGAACTCTCAAAATTATCCGATATCATAATAGACGTAGGACCATGGAGAGACTACCAAAGGGAGATAAAGGAGGAAAGAGAGGATAACATAACGCTACTTGGCACATTATATGAGGATACAAGCCTCCTAATATTAGATGGTATAATATCCGAGTTAATGAGAAAAGTTGGAAAAACAGAAGGAGACCTTGCAGAAGCACACTATTAAAGGGTGAGAAGGCTTGGACGGTCAGTTTGCAGGTGATACGGTAACAGTACAAGCGGATAATATGGCCCTACGCCTAAACCAGAAGAGCTACTATGGGAACCTAGAAGGCGACCAACTCAAACTGTCACTGGTAGAAGCGGCCTATTTACAATGGAAAGGCAAACTTTCAATATGGGATGGTAAAAAGAGGATAAGCTTCAATGAACTCTTATCCATCCTAGACAGGCGCGGCTTATACCAGAAGTTCATAGTCTACAGGGATCTTAGAGAGAGGGGTTACATAGTAAAAACAGGTTTCAAATATGGTTCAGAATTCAGAGTCTATGAGAGGGGTAAAACCCCAACTAAGGACCATTCAAGTTACCTTGTAAGGGTTCTACATGAGGGCACAAAACTTAAAATCCTAGACTTTTCAAGTTATGTGAGAGTCGCCCATGGCGTTAGAAAAAAATTAATCCTCGCAGTAGTTGATGATGAAGAAGACATCACCTACTACATGGTAGAATGGATCAGACCATAGGTGAAAAGCATGATAGACCCCTGGAGTTCAAGAATACTAGAATACAATAAGATAATGGAAAACTTCGGCATAAAACCATTCAAAGAAATTCTAGGCGAGATAAAAGATCCCCATTGGCTCATGAGAAGGGGTATAATCTTCGGCCACAGAGACTATGAGAGGATACTCGCAGCCATAAATGATGGGAAAGACTTTGCAGTGGTGACAGGGATGATGCCCAGTGGCAGGATGCACATCGGACATAAGATGATAGTTGACCAGCTCATCTGGTATGATGAACAGGGAGCGGAAATCTACATCCCAATAGCTGATATGGAATCCTATTCCGCACGCGACATCGACTTTAAGGAATCACGAGAACTCGCAATCAAAGAATATATAAGTAGTTATATAGCCTTGGGCTTAGATCTTACACAGGACAATATAAATGTTTATCTGCAATCAGAGAATCTCCTAGTGGAGGATCTTGCTTATATATTCGCGAAAAAGGTTAACTTTAACGAGTTAAGGGCCATATATGGTTTCACTGGTTCGACCAACATGGCACATGTTTATGTCCCCCTTATACAAGCAGCCGATATACTACACCCACAGTTAGGAGAGTATGGGGGTCCGAAACCGACTCTTGTACCGGTAGGACCTGATCAGGACCCTCACATACGCCTTACAAGGGATATAGCATCACGTCTCCAAAAAAGATATGCTTTCATCCTTCCCTCTTCCACATATCACAGGTTCATGAGAGGACTTACTGGGGGTAAAATGTCAAGTAGCAAACCAGCCACTGCAATATTCCTAACAGACACGCCAGATGAGATTGAATGGAAGGTTAAAAATGCTAAGACGGGTGGCAGGGAGACCCTAGAGGAGCAGAGGAGACTAGGGGGCGTTCCAGAGGATTGTATCGTATATGAGATCTTGTTATATCATATGGCGGGCTCTGACAATGAACTTAAAAGAGTATATGAGGATTGTAGGAACGGCACACTTATGTGCGGTGAATGTAAAAGTAATGTTGCAGATTATATGCGAAGATTTTTTGAAGAATTTTCAAAGAAGAGAAAAAAGGCTGAGAAAATTGCAGAATCCATACTTGACAAGGTGCACCAATGAATATCATAGATCTTTACAAAAGGAATAGGGATTATCTTATCATATCCATCCTAATATTCTTGGGATCATTTTCCCTAGGATACTTATTGGCAGGATTCTTGGATATCTTGTTAGCCCCTCTGATGAGAGAATTTAAAAAGAGTGTTATAGAAGAGGGTATAACCATAATCTCCATATTCTCCCATAATTTGCAGGCCATCCTCCTATTATATCTTGGCGGTTTATCCCTAAGCATCTTCACGGGTTTATTCCTTGCACTTAACGGATTATTTATGGGATATTTCGCCACGAAGGTCCCTGTGGTTGATTTCATATTATTAGTGGCCCCACATGGCATGTTCGAGATCCCAGGTATTATAATCGCGGGTGTGGCGGGTTTCAGGTTATCAAGTTTCATCATCCACTTTATGGGGGATCTTATAAGAGGCCCAGGGTCATTCACCCAGAAATTGAAAAAATCCTCCGATAATAATATAAGAGAATTTAAGGATTCTCTACTCCTATTCCTTATAGCTGTCATACTCATACTCATAGCGGCCATAATCGAAGCGGAGTTCACATTAACATTCTATTATATGATAAAAGGGTTCTAATGAGGTTTTAGAGATGATAAGATGTATAAAATGTGGAACTGAGTATGGGTTGGATGAGATAATATACACTTGTAGAGAGTGTGGCTCGATACTCGAGGTCATAATAGAACCTAGGGTTTCAAGGGATGTTTTTGAGAGTAGAAAAGAGACAATGTGGAAGTATAAAGAATTCATGCCAGTTGATGAATCAAAGATAGTAACACTTCAAGAAGGTGGGACACCCCTTATAAAATGTGATAATATAGGAAAGGATCTTGGGGTGAAATTATATGTTAAATTTGAAGGTGCTAATCCAACAGGAAGCTTCAAAGATAGGGGTATGAGCGTTGGTATAACCAAAGCCCTCGAGTTGGGGGTTAAGAGTGTTGGCTGCGCCTCGACAGGGAACACTTCAGCTTCCCTGGCCGCATATGCTGCGAGGGCCAACCTTGACTGTTTAGTGCTTCTGCCACAGGGTAAAGTCGCTCTTGGCAAGCTTGCCCAAGCCATGTTCCATGGTGCCCGGGTTTTATCTGTTAAGGGTAATTTTGATGAAGCTCTCGAGGCTGTGACAAGCCTTGCCTTGATGGGTGAAGTTTACCTTCTCAATTCTGTGAATCCTTTCCGTTTAGAGGGCCAGAAGTCCATCGGCTTTGAAATAGTTGATGAGTTGGGTTGGAGATCCCCTGATCGCATTATATTGCCGGTGGGTAATGCAGGTAACATCTCGGCGATATGGAAGGGTATAAACGAATTCTACCGAGCTGGTTTTATTGATGAGAGGCCTATGATGACTGGTATACAAGCTGAGGGTGCTTCCCCGATTGTTAACGCTTTTAAGAGGGGTGAGATGAAGATAGAAGCTGTTGAGAATCCTGAAACTGTTGCGACAGCTATACGTATAGGGGCTCCTGTAAGTTATCTTAAGGCTCTTAGAGCTATTTATGAGTCTGAGGGTCTTGCAGAGTCTGTGAGCGACGAGGAGATTTTGGAGGCTCAGAAGCTCCTGGCGAGAAAAGAAGGTGTAGGTGTTGAGCCGGCTTCAGCAGCTTCCATAGCTGGCCTTATAAGGTTGTTGGACGATGGTAAGATTGACAAGGGGGAGGAAATCGTCTGCATAGCAACTGGCCACCTTCTAAAAGATCCTGACACCGCTATAAGGGCATGTGAGGAGCCCATGGAAGTTGAAGCTGATATAAACAGCCTATTGGCGGTTATAAGGGAAAAGGCCAGTTTTGGGTAAATTTGTCTTTTTTGGTTGTCCCTTTTCATGGAACTCTCCCATAGCCTATTGTTTTTTATAAAATCTTGGATGATAATATCTATCATCATATCATGGGCGAAAAGTTCATAGTTGGCCCTGAGAATCTGCAAAATTGCCGATATATTTATATAGAAGTAGTTTAATAGATGATATTTGTAAATATGAGGTGGTTGGTTATGGAATTGCCAATAGCCCCTATTGGGAGAATCATAAAAAATGCCGGTGCCGAGAGAGTTAGTGATGATGCAAGAGAAGCACTAGCAAAGGCCCTAGAAGCAAAAGGTGAAGAGATAGCAGCAGCGGCCATAAAATTCGCAAAACACGCTGGTAGAAAAACTGTTAAAGCAGAGGACATAGAATTAGCCGTTAAAAGGATATAAGCTCTTTCTTCTTTTATTTTTTCTTTTGCCGGGGAAAGTTTTATAAACAATAAAACTAAAATAACTATGATTACTCCTAGTTTTTTTATTAGAAAAATTTTATATATTCCCATAATATAAAAGGGTACTCACCAGTTTAGAGTATTGCCGATGGATGGTATCCAAACCAGATGAAAAAGGAGGTAATATTTTATGGCAAAGCCAATCTACGTAAAATTCGACGTACCGAAAGAATTAGCCGACAAAGCCGCTGAAGCATTAGAGATAGCGAGAGACACGGGTAAAATAGCTAAGGGGACCAATGAGGTCACTAAAGCAGCTGAGAGAGGAGTCGCACGACTCATTCTAATAGCTGAGGATGTTGACCCGCCAGAGATAGTAGCACATCTACCAGTCCTTGCAGAAGAAAAAGAAATACCCTACGTATACGTGCCCACAAAGGACGAACTAGGAACAGCCGCGGGCTTAAACGTTCCCTCAGCATCAGCATGTATAATAGACCCTGGAGAATCGGAAGAACTAATAAAAGAAGTGGTAGAGAAAGTCGAAGAACTCAAAAAATAGACTAGGTGATAATATTGGAAGAAGCAACCCCTGCAGAAGTCATTGAAGTCCTAAAAAGGACCAGGATGACAGGGGAAGTACTACAAGTAAAATGTAGAATACTAGAAGGAAGAGACAAAGGCAGAATACTCACCAGAAACGTGATGGGACCAGTAAGAGAAGGCGACATACTAATGCTACTGGACACCATTAGAGAAGCCAAAGAAATCAAAGCACCATAAGGTGTGAAGTTATGAGAACATGCACATTCTGTAACGAAGAAATAGAACCAGGAACCGGGAAAATGTTCGTGAAAAGAGACGGTACAGTATACTTCTTCTGCAGCAGCAAATGCGAAAAAAACATGCTAAAACTCAAAAGAGTCCCCAGGAAAACCAAATGGATCACAAAGAAAAAACAATAGTGATACCATGGAGAGGACATTCATAATGTTAAAACCAGACGCCATCCAAAGAAGACTAACAGGAAAAATCATAACACGACTCGAAGAAAGAGGACTTAAAATAGTCGCCGCAAAAATGTTAAATGTTACAAGAGAACTCGCAATGAAACACTATCAAGAACACAAGGACAAAACATTCTTCAACGACCTCATAGACTACATAACATCCGCACCAGTACTAGCACTAGTAATAGAAGGGGAAAACAGTATAGAATTGACAAGGAAGATCGTCGGAGCCACCAACCCCCAAGAAGCAGACCCAGGCACCATAAGAGGAGACTTCGCACTCCAAACAGGGAGAAACATAATACACGCCTCAGACTCGCCAGAATCCGCTAAAAGAGAAATAAAATTATTCTTCAACGAAGATGAAATCCACGATTACACCATGCCAGATGAAAAAATAATATACGAATCTGGAGACTAAACAGATGAAAATAAGGTCGCCCATAGTATCAGTCCTAGGCCATGTGGACCATGGCAAAACAACCCTACTAGACCATATTAGGGGTACTGCCATAGCCACAAGAGAAGCAGGGGGCATAACACAACATATAGGGGCGACGGAAATCCCAATAGAAACAATAAAAGAAATATGCGGCGAATTCCTTGAAAGATTCTCCATAAAAGAGAAACTACCCGGCCTATTTTTCATTGACACACCAGGCCATGAAGCATTCACAACCCTCAGGAAAAGGGGAGGAGCCCTAGCAGACCTCGCAATATTAATCGTTGACATCAATGAGGGCTTCAAGCCCCAAACCTATGAGGCGCTGAACATCCTTAAAATGTACAAGACTCCATTCATAGTCGCGGCGAACAAAATAGACAAAATCCCAGGGTGGCAAGCGCACGAAGACACACCATTCATGGACACATTCCCACTACAAGCCAGAAACGTCCAAGAGAAGCTTGAAACAAGAGTATATGAGCTTGTTGGCAGCCTCCACGAGGAAGGTTTTGCATCCGAACGTTTCGACAGGATAACAGATTTCACAAGCCAAATAGGAATCATACCCATAAGTGCGAAGACAGGTGAAGGCATTCCCGAACTTTTAACCATGCTCATGGGCCTTGCCCAACAATACCTTAAAAAGCAGCTAGAGATAGAACCCAACGCACCAGCCAAGGGCACGGTACTAGAAGTTAAAGAAGAAAAAGGATTGGGGACAACATTAGACGCCGTTATCTATGATGGTATAATCAGAGACAATGACAAAATAGCCCTAATGACCACAGATGATATTATAACTACGAGGATAAGATCACTACTAAAACCAAAACCGCTCGAAGAGATGAGAGAAACCCGGAGAAAATTCCAAAAGGTAAATGAGGTGGTGGCTGCCGCTGGTATAAAGATAGTGGCTCCGAATATAGATGATGTCATCCCTGGCTCGCCCTTGAGGGTTATCCGAGATGATATAAAATCTATAAAGGATGAGCTACAAAAAGAAATAGAGGACGTTAAGATAGCCACAAAGGATGAGGGCATAATCGTCAAAGCCGACACTCTAGGTTCCCTTGAAGCCATGATAAAACTCCTAGAAGATTTAAAGGTGCCTATAAAAACCGCTGATATAGGTGATATTTCAAGGAAGGATGTTATCAATGCACAGATTGCAAAACAAGAAAACGAACTTTATGGTGTCATAATAGCCTTCAATGTAAAGGTTCTACCATCCGCCATGGAGGAAATCAAAGCCTCAAAGGTAAAATTATTCCAAGGGAATGTGATCTACAAGTTAATAGAAGAATACGAGGAATGGATGGAAGAAATCAAGGAGAAACGGAAAAGGAAGTGGATGGAAGCTATCATAAGACCAGCTAAGATCAGGATAATACCTAAGCTAGTGTTTAGGCAGAGCAAACCAGCCATCGCAGGTATAGAAGTTCTCGCTGGGACGATAAAACAAGGCTACCCAATCATGACAAGTGAAGGCAAATCCCTTGGTAGAGTGGCTAGCATGCAAGACAGGGGCGAAAGCAGAAAATCCGCTTCAACAGGGCAGAAATTAGCCATGGCAATAACTGACGCCATATTCGGGAAGAACGTCCATGAGGGTGACATACTTTACGTGGACATCCCTGAAAAACATTATAAGATCCTCACAGACAAACTCAAAGGAGATCTTACCGAGGAAGAATATGATACACTCCAGGAAATAGCTAACATCAAAAGGAAAAAGGATCCAACATGGGGGATCTAAAAAAATAGTATGGGAGGGAGATGACACAGTGACTTTCAAGATAGTAATCTCCGATAAGGAAAAAAGCATACAAATGGAAGCTGACCCTTCACAGGAGAGAAAACTCATAGGACTCGCGATAGGTGACGAATTTGAAGGTTCAATAATAGGACTGAAAGGTTACAAATTAAAAATAACCGGTGGGAGCGACAAGGACGGTTTCCCTATGAGAAAAGATATACCAGGTCCTAGGCGGGTTAGAAGCCTAGTATCAGCCGGTCCAGGTTACAGGCCGAAGCGTAAAGGTGAAAGAAGACGTAAAACCTTGAGGGGTAATGTAATATCCGAGGATATTGTGCAAATAAACACTGTAATAACCAAGAGGGGTGATAAGCCCCTTGAAGAACTTATAAGTGCCGAGGAAGAATAAAAAAGAACCTAATAGGTGCATCCTTGTGAAAAAACAATCCGAAATAAACATCGGCCTCGTGGGACACGTCGACCATGGGAAGACAACACTCACAAAGGCCCTGTCAGGGGTGTGGACAGACACCCATAGCGAAGAGACGAAAAGGGGAATATCCATCCGCTTAGGATATGCGGATATAACATTTAGGAAGTGTCCCAATTGCCCGCCACCCCAATCCTACACAACAAAGGAAAAATGTGAACATTGCGGTTCCAAGACGGAATTCTTAAGGAAAGTATCATTTGTAGACGCGCCAGGCCATGAAACCCTCATGGCAACAATGTTATCCGGCGCCGCTATCATGGATGGTGCAATACTCGTGATAGCCGCCAACGAACCTTGTCCACAGCCGCAGACAAAAGAACATCTCATGGCCCTCGACGTCATAGGAGTTAAGGATGTTATCGTAGTCCAGAACAAGATAGACATAGTATCAAAAGAAAGAGCCCTAGAAAACTATAAGGAAATCAAAGAGTTCGTGAAGGGCACATGTGCGGCTGACGCCCCAATAATACCAGTATCAGCCCAACAGGGAGCTAACATCGACATATTAATCCAAGCAATAGAAGAAAACATTAAAACACCAAAAAGAGACCTTAAAAAACCGGCAAGGATGTATGTGGCCCGTTCTTTTGATATAAACAAGCCAGGAGCCACCCCAGACCAACTAAAGGGTGGAGTTATCGGAGGGTCGCTTATACAGGGCAAATTCCGGGTCGGGGACGAGATAGAGATAAAACCTGGCATACAACTCAAGAAGGATGGTAAAACATCATGGAACAGCCTCTATTCAGAGATTGTGGGATTAGTTGCGGGTGGAGAGCCAATGGAAGAAGTTGGACCAGGAGGCCTTGTAGGTGTGGGCACCAAATTAGACCCATCACTTACAAAGGCAGATTCCCTCTCAGGTTCAGTAGTTGGTGAACCAGACACTCTGCCACCTGTCAGGCATAATCTCACTATCGAAACACATCTATTAGAGAGAATCGTTGGTACAGAAGAGGAGGCGAAGGTTGAACCTATAAGGACAAATGAACCCCTCATGATCAACGTGGGAACAACAACCACTGTAGGTATTGTAACCTCTGCTAGGGAAAATGACGCTGATATCACATTGAAGTTACCAGCCTGTGCCGAGGATGGTCAAAGGATAGCACTATCAAGGCGGGTAGGTGCAAGATGGAGGCTGATAGGCTATGGTATCATCAAATAGGATCATCCTTGATACAAATTTTTTATGATACCATCCCAGTTCAGGGTTGATATCATCTCTGAACTGGAAAGAATAGCGCCCAATGGCGAATTTATCATTCCATCATTCATAATAGACGAACTTGAAACGATTAAAAGAAAATCCAGGGGAAAGGACAAAATTGCCGCGCGTATAGCCCTCAGATTGGCGAAGGAGGGGCCGTTCAAGATAGTAAACTTCCCCTTGAAGGAGGGTGAAAGTGTGGATGACGCGCTTATACGCTTATCCGACATCCTCTGCACAAATGATAAAGAACTTAGAAAAAAAGCGCGCAAAAAAGGCGTGCCAGTCATTTACTTGCGACAAAAAAAATATCTAACCACCAACGGATACATATCATAAAATAAAATGGGAGGGAAAGAGTATGAATCTCTGGAAGGATATTAAACCGGGACCTTCAATCCCCGAGGTCGTATATGCCATAATCGAAATACCAAAAGGTTCAAGAAACAAGTACGAATATGACAAGGACTTGGAAGCCTTTTCACTCGACAGGGTGTTATATTCACCATTCTTCTACCCTGCAGATTATGGTATAATACCACAGACATTATATGATGATGGGGACCCTATGGACATCCTTGTACTTATAGATGAGGCCACATTCCCTGGTTGCATCATAGAATCAAGGCCAATAGGACTGATGAAGATGATTGACAGCGGCGACCAAGACGATAAGATATTAGCAGTGCCTGTCAACGACCCCCACTATGAGGATGTGAATGATATCACAGATGTCCACCCACATATTCTAAAAGAGATAGCCCACTTCTTCAAGGAATACAAGAAACTTGAAGATAAAAACACTGAGATAATCGGATGGGAAAACCGTCAAAAGGCATTAGATGCGGTTATCCACTCAGTGGAACTATACAAAGAAAAATACTTAAAATAGAATTTAGATAAGGGGGATACCTTGTATTATAAAACAAAGATCGTAGACACGGTTAGAATACCACCACACCGTTTTGAAGAGCCCCTAGAAGAGGTTACATTCGACATACTCAATGAAACATATGTAGGCAAGATGGATAAAAAACTTGGACAAATGCTCACAGTAACGGACATAGAAGACATAGGAATAGGCAAGGTCATAATGGGTGACGGGGCCGCCTACCATGAAGTAACATTCAACGCACTCTTTTTCAAACCAGAACTCCAAGAAGTGGTTGAGGGTGAAGTGATCGAGATAACCAACTTCGGCGCATTCGTGAGGATAGGCCCCATGGATGGTCTAGTGCATGTTTCACAGGTTACAGACGACTACATAACATATGAGGCCAAGAAGCGCGTCTTAATCGGTAAAGAGACCAACAGGAGACTCGAAGAAGGCAACCGTGTGAGGGCTAGGGTAGTCTCATTAAGCCTTAAAGAAGAGGGGAAGATAAAAATAGGCCTCACCATGAGACAGCCAGGGCTTGGGAGGCTTGAATGGATCGAAGAAGAAAAGAGGAAGAGTAAAAAATGACGCTCAAAGCTTGCACCAAGTGTAAAAGGATCACAGAGGAAGAACATTGCCCAGATTGTGGAGGAGCAACATCTACCAATTGGAGTGGATTGCTCATCATAATCAACCCTGAAAAGTCCAGGATAGCCAGGGAACTGGCCATTAACAAACCTGGTGAATATGCGCTGAGGGTCAGATAAAGTGTTAATCTTACCAAAAAAATTAAGGAAAAAATTAAAGGAACCATTCGGTAGACTATACCCATCACCTAAAGAGGCGCTCATACCAGAGGGTGCATTCATAATCTCAGTAGGTGATGTTACAACACATAGACTACTCCAGACAGGTTTAAAACCCCACCTAGCCATAATAGATAATCGTGTTCAGAGAAAAACCTCAAAATACAAGATCCGATATGATGCCAAAATCCTAAAATGTGAAAACCCCCCAGGCACTATAACAGATGAACTCTGGACAATTATAAAAGAGGCCATCAAATCTGGAGATAATCACCTTATCATAGTAGATGGTGAAGAGGATCTTGCAGTTTTACCATCAATCATATTAGCACCAACAGATGCCATCATATTATATGGACAACCCAATGAGGGGGTTGTCCTAGTCAAAGCAGAGAAGATGAAGCAAAAAGCAGAAAATCTAATTAGAGAATTTAAGGAGGTAAAAGCAGATGGAGATCAGAATAACCGATGAAAAGGAGAATCCACTCCTTGCAAGGACTGAGATAAAATTTGAATGTTTATATCAGGGAGAGCCAACACCAAAAATACTCGAAGTTAAAAAGAAGCTAGTTGCTATGCTAAACTCTGATAAAGATCTTCTTGTTGTAGACACTCTAAGACCCTACTTTGGAGAGGGTAAAGCCAAAGGATATGCCAAACTTTATCAAGACAAGAAAGCACTAGAAAAGATCGAACCAGAACATGTCATAGAAAAGAACCTAGAGAAGAAAGTGGAAGCTGAGGGAGAAGAATGAGCAAATATAAATTATATGAAGTTAAAGATGACAAGATCAAGAGAAAGAACCCGTTTTGTCCCAGATGTTCAAGTGGAGTTTTCATGGCCGACCATGGGGACAGATACGCGTGTGGAAGATGCGGGTATACACAATGGAAAAACAGGTAGAGGATGGAGGATAATTGAACCTTAGAGGCGGCAGACTGCAAAAAAAAATGGATGAAGAAGCTGCCAAATTCACATCATCCCTAGAATCCGACCACCACATATTCTACGCCGATATAAAATGTAACATAGCCCATACTAGGATGCTAGCCCGAGAGGGCATAATAGACGAAAAAACAGCCCATAAGATAATAAAAGTCTTGGAAGAACTTGGAAAAGAGGGTATAAAAGCTCTAAAATTGGATCCATCAGTTGAAGACATCCACATGGCCATAGAGGAATACGTCACGGAAAAGATAGGTGAAGAAGCCGGTTTCATGCACACAGGGAAATCAAGAAACGACCAGGTAGCAACAGACCTCAGACTCGCCCTCAAAGAAAAAATACGAGAAATACAAAAAGAATTACTAAATTTCATCAAAGTCTTGGTTAGGATGGCTGAAGACCATAAAGAGACTATAATGGTAGGCTATACACACCTCCAACACGCCCAGGTCACGACCTTCGCCCACCACCTGCTCGCATACGCCCATGCATTTAAAAGAGATTATGAACGCTTGAAAGACACTTACAAGAGAGTTGATGTTAACCCCTTGGGTTCAGCGGCCTTGACAACAACTAGCTTCCCAATAAACAGAAAACTTACAACAAGATTACTAGGATTTAGTGATTACATGGAAAATTCAATGGATGCTGTAAGTAGCCGGGACTTCATAGCAGAGACCATATTTGACCTTTCAATGATAGCCGCGAACTTGAGCAGAATCTGTGAAGAGATGATACTCTGGAGCACCTACGAGTTCCGTCTAATCGAATTGGCTGATGAATTCTCATCAACCTCATCTATAATGCCCCAGAAGAAAAACCCAGATGTTGCTGAGATAGCCAGGGCCAGAACATCAAACCTCTACAGTAACCTTATGAGCGTCCTTGGAATTTTGAAGGGCCTACCATATACCTATAATCGGGATCTCCAGGAGATCACACCACACCTTTGGGATGCTCTGGGCACATGCTATGATATGATATGTATAGTTAGGAGAATGTTATCAACAGTTAAAGTGAACAGCGAGCGAGGTTTTGAACTTGCAGTTTCCAATTTTGCCACGGCAACCGACCTTGCAGATGCTATTGTAATGGAGAAGAAAATCCCTTTCAGGACAGCCCACCAAATCGTGGGACGCCTAATCAACCATGTTATAAAAGAAGGTCTAAGTCTATTAGATGTTAATTCAAGTCTAGTGGATAAGGTTAGTGAGGAGATCATAGGGGAAAAACTTGAACTGGATGATGATATTATAAGGAGAGCTCTTGACCCTCATGAGAATGTTAAGAGGCGGAATGTTCCAGGTGGACCATCCCCTAGGATGGTGGAAGCCTCTCTCAAAAAATTGGAGGCATATGTTAAAGACGAACTTGAATCATTAAAGTAATCTATATATATGTCATGTTATCTTATTCTATTGTATGGTAGCGAAAACAGATCCTCGTGTAATAGGACTCCTTGCAATAATTATAGGCATACTAATGATCATATACCCCTACCTTGTGGGCTATCTTGTAGGTATCTTCTTGATTGTCTATGGTATATTAAAGTTCTTTGAATAGGCCCAGGATAAGGGTTAGCGCCTCTCCAGGTTCTAATATCCCGGCGCGTGTCTCCCTCAGTATCCTTTGTATTGAGTAGCGTCTAAAATGTGGGAATCTCCTGTGAACTTCACCTAGGAGGGGGCAGCCGAAAACCTGGGATCCTTTGATATTGAATTTTGAAACCACGCCTTTTACTTCCTGTTTAGATGCTGCGAGGAGGGCTGGGAGGTTTAACCTTAAAATATCATCCACTTGGTTTATAGCTTGGGACGAGGTTGGTAGTAGATCGCCAAATATGACAATCTTAATATCATGATCTCTGGCATAATCTAGTATTTTATCATTTAACTTCTTGGAACATCTTCCACATGGGTGGAATCTCCCCTCAAGGGCCTCTTTTATAAGATCTGAAAAATCAACCTTAATATATTCGTGATTTATTTTTAATTTCTTGGATAGTCTTTTTATGTTTTCTTTAACATGTCCTGGTAGTATTATGGTCCCAGGGTCTACTGTTATGGCTTTCACTTTAAAACCGAGGTTTTTCGCGATTATGGTGGAAAAGCTGCTGTCAACTCCACCAGATAATGCCACTATAACTTCTTCATTCAGATCTTCAAACTTATATTCTAGAGGGTCAAATTCTGGGATTTTATCCAGCCTTTTTTGTAGAAGATCCCTGAAAACCTTGAGTTGGTCTGGGAATATTCCCTCTCTTATTAAAGATTCTATTTTATTTAGTGAAAGTTTTATCCTATACTTTTTCAAGATTAGATCAGTATAAGCTTCAACATGGACTCTGCCAATCCCAAGGGCTTCTTTGAGCCTGCCAACAACCCATCCCCCCTTCCCTATTATAACAGATTTATCTGATCTGTCAGGGGCTATTATGATGAGCTCATCTTTTTCCTTGTTGAAAATAGTCTCTTTGATGTTCACATCAACCCTTTCATGGCCTATTTCTTCTCTAAGTTCTTCTATCATCTTCTTTAAATATGAAGACTCCATATAATATAATAGAGGGATGACAAATAAATAAGATCCCTAAAAAATAAGACCCCCCTAGAGAGTATCATATTAAGATTATGAGGAAAGGTGACATTGTAATGCCAGATATTAGAAGCCTCCTCTTCGGGGATAGAGAGGAAGAATGGATCCGTAAAAGGGAAACCGAGAATATAATAATAGGTTATGGTTATAAGAAGTTCAGTAAGCCCCCAATTATAGGTAAAAACCCCCTTATAAGATCTAATACTGTTATCTATAATGATGTGACCATCGGCGACAACCTCCGCACAGGCCATAATGTGTTGATCCGTGAAAAGACAACAATTGGAGACGATGTCCTTATAGGTACCAACACCGTCATAGAGGGCCATTCCAAGATCGGGGATAACGTTAGCATACAATCCAATGTTTACTTGCCGAAAAAAAGTTACATCGAGGATAATGTCTTCATAGGGCCATGTGCTTGTTTCACCAATGACAGATACCCTGTGAGGGTTAAATATAAACTTAGAGGCCCCATAGTAAGGGAGGGGGCGTCTATAGGTGCTAACACGACCTTCCTCTCGAATATTGAGGTTGGAGAAGGGGCCATAGTAGCCGCTGGTGCTGTTGTCACGAGGAATGTGCCCCCATGGTCACTTGCCATAGGAGCCCCTGCAAAAATCAAGGCACTACCACCAAAACTGAAAGTACCTAACAGAATATGAAAAGAGAGTAATAGTGGATTGACCCCACTATGTGTTCATTCTCTTGAATATAATCCTATCATCTGTGTTTTTTCGATTATATGCCCTTCCATGGCCTCTAGAAGCTCCTCTTTGGATGTCTCGGGTTCAAGGTCGAGGCTCGTGTCAAGAGCATATAATTTGAAGAAGTATCTATGCACACCAAATGGTGGGCATGGACCACCATATCCTATACGCCCAAAATCGTTAAATCCTTGTATGATCCCGTTTTCTAATTCTCCGACTTTTTCAACACCCTCTGGGAGACCGTTAAGTTCTGGTGGTATGTTGAATATCAGCCAGTGCGTCCAGGTTTTGGATGGTGCATCTGGATCATCTGATATTAGAGCGAGTGTAACAGTCCCCTCTGGTATGTCCTCCCAAATGAGTGGTGGTGAAATATCTTCACCATCACAAGTATACTTTTTCGGTATTCTCTCTCCATCATTAAAGGCAATGCTTCTAATCTTCAACATGTATACCCCCTAATGTATATTTTATCCTACACATGAATAATATTATGATGAATCATAAAATAAATGTGCCCTCTGATAATAGTATTTTTGTAGAAACCCAAGCCTATCTTAAACTTAAAAATGTGCTAGAAGATTTGAAGTATGAGAAGGGGAACATAGTACATGTTATAGGCACTCCCGGCACTGGTAAATCAGCGAACATTTACCGGGCCATAGATGAGCTTGGACTTAGGGTATATGATGTGGAATGCCACTTAGAGAACTTGTCAGCAACCCCACAAGAAGTTTTCAAGACCATAATAGATAATATTAAGAGATCATTGGATGTTAACAGTGCAGATGAAGCTTATAGGCGCCTTTCAACCTTTGACGCTGTTTTGTTCGCTGACAAGTTCCATGACAGTCACTTTTTGAAAGATGATGTTCATGGTTTCAGTGAATGGACTCTGAAATCAAGGAAAACCCCAATTTTTTATCTGCTCTGCATCAAAGAATACCTAAA